>JALQUQ010000087.1:6377-9463 GCA_023263735.1 Paracoccaceae bacterium
CCCCGCTGGATTCGGCGGAAGAACATGTCGAACGCCCGGCCATCGTGACGGAGGCCGTGCCCCCTGCGCCCCGCCGATCGGCGGCACAACGCGGGGCGGCGACGTTCGATTTTCCCAATGCGGCCTTGCGAAACCTCTCGCAACAGGCCCTGTCGGACAAAGATCGTCAGGAACTGGCCGAACTTTTGCAGTGGGCCCGCGAAATTCGCATGGCCTTGACAGCCAACCCACGCGCCCCGCGCTGAACGAATTGAACGATCTGCGCGAAGAGGGTGATTTCATGCGATTTCTGGCTTGTGCCGGGCCAGAATATCAGTATGTATCCCCGCAGTCGGGCCGTGGCGCAGCCTGGTTTAGCGCGTCCGTCTGGGGGGCGGAAGGTCGTGAGTTCGAATCTCACCGGCCCGACCATTACAGAAACCGCCCGCATGGCTTAACGCTATGCGGGCGGTTCTTTTTTGTACCAAAGGGGTCCTTGCGATGACTGGAACCGGCGTTCTTCCCGCACAGGATTTGCGTGATCTGGTTGCCCATGGCGCGATCACCGCCAACCCCGAAATTCTGCCTGCTCAAATTCAACCCGCCTCGCTGGATCTGCGGCTGGGCACGGTGGCCTATCGCGTGCGGGCATCGTTTCTGGCCGGACATGGGCGCAAGGTTTCGGATCGGCTGGCCGAATTCGAAATGCACCGGATCGACCTGACCCATGGCGCCGTGCTGGAAAAAGGCTGCGTCTATGTGATTCCCCTGATGGAGGGGCTGAACCTGCCCAAGGGGATATCGGCGGTCGCCAATGCCAAAAGCTCCACCGGGCGGCTGGATTTGCTGACCCGCACCATCACGGATGGCGGCACCGAATTTGACCGGATTCCCGATGGATATCGCGGCCCGCTTTATGCCGAGGTTTGCCCCCGGTCGTTCAGCGTTTTGGTGCGCCCCGGCCAAAGGCTGAATCAAATCCGGTTCCGCAACGGTCAGGCCGTGCTGGACGACAGTGCCCTTGCGGCGCTGCATGCCCGCGAACCCCTGGTCAATGGCACGGCGGTGATTTCCCAAGGCTTGGGCTTTTCGGTCGATCTGCGGCCCATGACGGGCAGCTTGGTCGGCTACCGGGCCAAACCGCATGCGGGCGTCATCGATCTGGACCGCATCGGCCATTATCCCGCGCGGGATTTCTGGGAAGAGGTCCATTCCGAAGAGGGTCGGATCATTCTGGACCCGGGCGCGTTCTATATTCTGGTCAGCCAAGAGGCCGTGACCATTCCCCCCGATTATGCCGCCGAAATGGCGCCCTATCTGGCGATGGTGGGCGAATTCCGGGTGCATTACGCGGGCTTTTTTGACCCGGGCTTTGGCCATGCGGCCGCCGGTGGCGCGGGCAGTCGCGGCGTGCTGGAAGTGCGTTGCCACGAAGCGCCCTTTGTGTTGGAACATGGTCAGGTGGTGGGCCGTTTGGTCTATGAACGCATGGCCAGCCGCCCCGATGCGCTTTACGGGGAAAAGATCGCGTCGAATTATCAGGGTCAGGGCCTGAAACTGGCCAAGCAGTTCAAATAGGCGTCAGAGCGGCCAGACCACCAAAAGCGCGGGCAGCCCCACGGCCACCACGATGATTTCAAGCGGCAGGCCCATTCGCCAGTAATCGGAAAACCGATATCCCCCCGGCCCCATCACGATGGTGTTGTTCTGGTGGCCAATGGGCGTCAGGAACGCACAAGAGGCCGCAATCGCGATCCCCATCAGATAGGTGTCAGGGTTCGTGCCGGTCGCTTCGGCCAGACGCAGGCCCACGGGCGCGGCAAGAATCGCCGTTGCGTTGTTGTTCAGCACGTCCGAGACGAACATGGTCGAAACGATCAGGACCAAAAGCGCCACCCAAGACGGCTGCCCCGTGGTGACCGCGGCGATGCCATTGGCGATCAAGGTCGAGGCTCCGGTGCTGTCCATCGCCATGCCCAGCGGAATCATCGAGGCCAGCAGCACGATCACGGGCCAATCGATGTGGTCATAAATCTCTTCGACGCTCAGCACCTTGCCCAGCACATAGCCCACAAGAACCGCCCCAAGCGCGATGGGCATGGCGATCCCCCCAAAAGAGACCGCCACGATGGCCGCCGCGAACAGCCCCACGGCCAGCAGGGCGCGGCGCTCTTTCAGAACCACTTCGCGGCGATCCAGCGCCAGCACGCGCAAACTCTCGGCAATCGCTTCTTCGCGGTCTTCGGGCACCAGCATCAACAGAATGTCGCCCGGCCGCACCTTTGTATCGCGCAACCGATCGCGGATCGTGCGCCCTTGCCGCAGAATGCCCAGCAAGACGCAGTCGTAATCGCGCGCCAGATGGATCTGGCGGGCAGTGCGCCCGTTGATGCGCGACCGCTCGGTCACGACCACTTCGACCAGAACCTCGCCCTTGCCCGCCACACGCGGGGCATCGGCCGACAACCCGTCCGGATAGGCCAGTTTCAACTCTGATCGCATTTCTTCCAGCGCGGCAGGGGAAGCCTCGACCAGCAGCATGTCACCCAGTTCGACCACGGTTTGCACCGCACCCGAATAGACCCGGCGCCCCTTGCGCTTGATGGCGATCAGAATGGCATCGGCCTTTTCGCAGGCGGCCTCGATCTCGGACCGGGTCTTGCCGAGGGCGGGGCTTTCCTCGGGCACCACCAATTCGGCCACATAGCCGCTGACAATGGTATCCAGATCCTTGGCCACTCCGTCGGCCTCGCGTTTGGGCAACAATCGCCAACCGACAGCGGCCAGAAAGATCAGCCCCGCAACGGCCACGATCCCGCCCACCATCAGAAAATCGAAAAAGCCAAAGCCCTGCCCCGTGACCTCGGCGCGAAAGCCCGAGATGATCAGATTGGGCGGCGTTCCGATCAGCGTGATCATCCCGCCCAGAATCGTGGCAAAGGCCAGCGGCATCAGCGACAGGGCCACGCGGCGCCCCGCCTTTTGCGCCGTCAGCACATCGATCGGCATCAACAGGGCAAGCGCCGTGACATTGTTCATAAAGGCCGAGAGCAGCGCCCCAAAGCCCCCAACCCGCAGGATATGGATGGGCAGCGGCAAATCAGGCC
>JALQUQ010000088.1:0-3582 GCA_023263735.1 Paracoccaceae bacterium
GGTGATATTGCCGTAGTAGCCCTTCAGCTTCTGCTTCGCCATCAGCTGCACGCCGAAGTCCGACGGCTTCTTGCGCCGCTGGCCGTGCTGGCCCGGGCCGTATTCGCGCTTGTTCAGCGGCGACTTGGCGCGGCCCCAGATGTTTTCGCCCATGCGGCGGTCGATTTTGTACTTGGCAGCTGTGCGTTTGGTCACGGCTGATCTCCTTCTGTCGTGGCGCTGTCAGCGGGCTGGCAGCAATGGAAGGGCGTTGTCCTATTTCCCGGTTGGGACGACAGGGTTCCGCTTGCGCGGTCCACCAACACCAATGAAAAGGCCCGGAGGATCGCTCCGGGACCGTGGCGGGCTTATACAGGCCGTTGAGGCAGAGTCAACAGCCCGATCACATCAGATCGTGCCGCAGGATCGCCGCCTCGGAACTGGACAGGTTTCGGCGGGCATAGTCCCCATAATGGCTGGGATTTTGCGCGATGGCGGGCATCACATCCATCAATCCCCGACGCTGCGCCTCATCAATCGTGTCCAGTGCGCAATTGGCGGGGTGAAAACTTTCCGTCTCCAGCCCATTGGCCCAAACGATGTTATGCCGCTCCAGCATCACATGGACATAGGTCACTTCGCGCAGCAGATGATCGACCACGACCGAGGAATCGTTCAGCAGATCCTCGGCCTTGACCAGAACCTCGTCAGTATAAAACAGCGTTTGCGCCGCACGACCGCGGATCAGCATGCGGTGTTGGGGCGAGACGACCAGATCCTCATCCGGGCGGCCAATGCCAAAGGCCCCCGATTTGAACCGGATCGGGCGCAGATGCGGCATGGCGTAAAGGCGCGCGCCCGACATGCGGCGATGCCCGGTCCAGATGATTTCTTGCGGACCGTTGTCCTTGGTCAGGATCTTGTCACCGGGACGCAGGTCTTGGATCAGGCGCCGCCCCCCTTCGGTTGAAATCTGGGTGCCGGGGGTGAAACAGATGACCCCGCCCGCCGTCCGCGCCCCCGGCGGGGGCGACGACCGGTCAATCGCCGTGCGAACGATCCACAAATCCTGATCCGACCGCGGCGGCGCGCCGACAAACATCAGCAACCGCGCGCCCGTATCGGCGACAGGAAGAATGGTCACGCTCCAGCTTTGATGGCCATCGGTGACGATGAACCCCTGATCCGGCAAATCCGTGTCGTCTTCCAGATCGGGCGTTCCTTCCCCCCGCGATTGTGGAGAGACGGCCGCGCCGATCAGACGCCGCACCATTCTTGCCGCGCGCTTGCGCGTTTCTGCCACACCTTCGGCGCCCTCAAGAATCAAAGGCCCACTGCCGGCATCCACCTGCACAGCTTTTCCCGTCCAGCGCCAAGAAGCGCCGACGGCAAGCGCGTCCAGCGGACCCGCGGCCAGGCCGTCTATTTCTGTTTGGGACCAAGATATGACAAACGTGCCCCGAGAGCCCGTTTTCATGCCTGTTTGTCCTTAGTCTGCTCGTTCTTTTTATTACCAGCAGGTTAACAGGCACTTTTGCGCAAAACCACTGAAAAGTTTCGGCACCCGCCTCATTCCGGCGGGCACGTGTGGATCAGGCCACAATCTCACTTTTCAAAATGCGAGAACCGATAGGGGGAAACCCCGTATTTCATCCGGAAAGACTTGGAAAAATGCGATGCCGAGGCATAGCCGCAGGCGATGGCGACTTCGGTCACGCTCATATCCGTTTCGGCCAGCAGCGCCCGCCCGCGTTGCAGGCGCAGGTCGTTCATGAACCGCACCGGGGTGATCCCCAGATATCGGTTGAACAGCCGTTCGATCTGGCGGCGCGACAGCTTTAGCTGTTCGGCACAGGCGTCCAGATCAAACGGTTCTTCGATCCGGGCCTCCAGAAAGGCCACCGCCTCGATCAGTTTCTCGTGGCGCGTGCCAAGCCGCGCGGCCATCGAGGTGGTCTGTTGATCCGCCTCGCCCCTGCGCTGCGTCAACAGGCACATGTTCATGACTTCTTGGCTGAGCGCCACGCCAAATTTTTCGTGGATGATCTCAAGCATCAGGTCCGCTGCCGCCACCCCACCCGCGCAGGTCACAATGCGATCGTCGATGCAAAAGACCTGACGCGCCGGATTCAACTCGGGATAATTCTCGGCAAAGGTCGTGACGTTTTCCCAGTGCAGCGTAAACCGGCGGTCTTTCAGGATGCCCGCCCGCGCCAGCGAATAGGCCCCCGTGCACAGACCGCCCACCGTGCGCCCCCGCCGCCACAAATCGCGCAGCCAAGCGCCCAGCGGGCCATCGTCGATGGTATCCGGCTCCACCCCCGAACAGACCAGCACATAATCATTGGGCTTTTGACCGGTGATCGCCCCATCGGGCGTGATGGGCACCCCGTTGGAACAGGCCACCGGCTTGCCATCCAAAGACAGCGTCTGCCAGCGAAACAGCATCTGCCCGGTCAGTTGATTGGCAATGCGCAGCGGTTCGATCGCCGAAGAAAACGCCAAAAGGGTGAACTTTGGCAACAGGACAAAGGTCACCTGAATTGGATCGGACACTCGTTGCAAGTCGACATGCGCGACACCGCGTGCGACAAACCGGTCTGAGTCTTTCGATCCATCTGAGCGTTCCATACAAATGAGATGCCAGAAGCAACAGATTTGCGCCAGAGGCTACAAGACGCGCCGGAAAGTTTTCATTTGATCCCCCGCTTTGTTATTAAGTATAACAAAGGCTTGGAGGCCCGCCATGATCCCATTTTCTGCCCCGCTCAATGATATCCTGTGGTCGTTGACCCATGTCGCGCAGGCCGATCGTCTGCCCGATTGGGATGCGGACGAGGCTGCTGAAATCCTTGGACATTTCGCCAAATTCACCGAAAGCGAGATTGCGCCGTTGGATGCGATTGGCGATGCTGAGGGGTGCAAACTGGTTGACGGGCGCGTTCAGATGCCCACCGGGTTTGGCCGGGCCTATCAGGCCTATGTTGAGGGCGGATGGCACGGCGCCGCTTTGCCCGCCGAACATGGCGGCATGGGGCTTTCCGCGCTGTTGTCGCTGTCATCGACCGAAATCCTTGCGGGGGCCTGCCACGCCTTTCAGATGGTCGTCGGGTTGGTGCCCGGCGCGGCCCGCACCGTCTTGAATTTCGGCACGGAAGATCAGATCGCGGCCACCCTGCCCGGCTTTGCCTCGGGCGAAATGCTGGCGACCATGTGCCTGACCGAACCGGGCGCGGGTTCTGACCTTTCTGCCATCCGCACCAAGGCCGTCGAGGCGAAAGAGGGCTGGGCGATCACCGGCGAAAAGATCTTTATCTCGGGCGGCGATCAGGACATGTCGCCCCGGATTGCCCATCTGGTTCTGGCCCGAACCGGCGCTGTTGAAGACGGGATCAAAGGCCTTTCGCTGTTCCTGTGCCTGTCTGACCAATGCGACGCGACCCAGATTTCCGTCACGCGGATCGAGGAAAAGCTGGGCCTGCATGCGTCGCCAACCTGTCAATTGCGGTTCCAGAACGCCCCCGGCCACCTGATTGGGGCCAAGGGTCAGGGCCTGACCGCGATGTTCACACTGATGAATCACGCGCGGCTGGATGTGGCCTT
>JALQUQ010000088.1:3592-9422 GCA_023263735.1 Paracoccaceae bacterium
CGCACGGGCCCGCGCCATCGCGCAAGACTATTGCAGCACCCGAATTCAGGGCCGCAAGGCCGATCAGACTCCGGCCCTGCTTTGCGATCATGCCGATGTGCAGCGGATGTTGGGTCATCAACGGCTGTTGGAAATCACCGCCCGGGCTATGGTCCATCTGACGGCGGTCGAACTGGAGTTGGGCGAACGGCCGTTGCTGGTCGAATTTCTGACGCCCCTTTGCAAGATCTATGCGACCGAGGCCGGGATTCAGGCCGCCGATCTGGGCATCCAGCTTTTGGGCGGTTATGGCTATCTGCGGGAATACCGGGTGGAGCAAACCTGGCGCGACGCCCGCATCACCGCCATCTACGAAGGCACCAACGGCATTCATGCCGCAACCTTGGCGGGCCGGTTGCTGCGGTGGAAAGACGGGGCAGCCGCCGATGCTTTTGCCGCGTTTCTGTCAACGCTCGGCCTCCCCCCTGCCGAGTTGGACACTTGGAACACCCTGCGGCAACAGGTTGCACAAAGCGAACACTTTGCCCCCCTTGCCCATGGGTTCAGCCGCGCCACACTTGCCCTTTTTGAACGTGCCCTCTGGACCCGGTTCACCCAGCTTTCCGGGGCCATCCCGACGGCCGATATCGCCTTGGCACAGGCCGCGCTTTACGAACCCAGATTCAGCCTCTTGCGATAGGCCCCGGGGGACTCTCCGGTCACGCGACGAAAGGCGCGCGAAAAATAGGCGGGGTCGTCATAACCCAAATCATAGGCGACCTCGGCAATCGGCATCCGCGTATAGGCCAGCATCCGTTGCGCCTCTTGCATCAGGCGCTGCTCCAGATGGGCCGAGGCCGCAACGCCCACGATGGATCGGCTGATCCGCGACAATTGGGTGGGGGTGATCCGCATCGCCGCCGCATAATCGCCCAATCGCCATTTCTTGCGCAGGTGCAGCCGCAACAGGGCATCAAACTCGGCCATCCGCTCGGCATAGCGCGACAGGGTCTTTTCGCCGGGGGCCGGGCTTAGGGCGCGCGCCACCTCGCAGCACAATTCCAACGCCAAGGCCCGCAGCATCACCGGGCGGATCGGGTCGGCATGGGCATGCTCTTGGGCCAGCCGCTGGAACAGGGCAAGGAAATCCGCCCCTTCGGCACACCCCCAACGTTCCAGCCGGGGCGCAATCGGCGTGTCGCCCGAAAATGCCGCCCTCAACTCGGCCAAGGGAACGGTCAGCACATAGCCCTCGGTCCCCTTGGCGAATTCAAACCCATGCACGGCCCCCCGCGGGATCGAGATCATTACAGGCAGCGGTGGGCGGATCTCCTCCCCCTCGACCCGCAGCACCACCACGCCGGTTTCGATCAGAAAGAACTGATGCAGACCCAAGTGCCGATGGGGCGCGATATGCCAATCATGCAGCGACGCGCGCGAAGTGATCCGCTCGATGTGCATCACATCCGGAAAGCCCTTGCCCTCGCCATAAAGGGTATAGGCCGGAATGCCCTGAGCATCTGCCCGCGCCATGTTCGATGAATCCTATAGTATTCCCGATACGTCCATTCAGGCCCTGAAATATGTCCGCATAATACCCGCAATAACGGGGGGTCACAACATGAGAACGCAAGTCGCCATTATCGGGGCCGGGCCATCTGGTTTGCTCTTGTCGCAACTGTTGAACAAGGCCGGGATCACGACCGTGGTTCTGGAGCGACAAAGCCGCGAGCATGTCTTGTCGCGCATTCGGGCCGGTGTGCTGGAGGAAGGCTGCGTTGACATGCTGCGCAAGGCCGGGGTGGCCGATCGGATGGACAAAGAAGGCCATCCGCATGACGGCTGCTATCTTTCAACCGAACAGGGAAAATTCAGGGTGTCGTTCAAAGAGGCCTGTGGCAAACGGGTCATGGTCTATGGACAGACCGAAGTCACGCGCGACCTCTATGCCGCCCAAGACGCCCTTGGCGCCACGATCTTGCACAATGTCGAAGATGTGGTGATCCACGATGCCAACAGCGACAGCCCCTATCTGACCTTTGTTCATGGCGGGGTGGCGCAAAGACTGGATTGCGATTTCGTGGCCGGTTGCGATGGCTTTCACGGGGTTTCCCGCAAGACGATCCCGTCGGATGTGCGCAAGGAATATGAACGGGTCTATCCCTTTGGCTGGCTGGGTGTTCTGTCTCGCACGGCCCCGGCGGCCGAAGAGCTGATCTATTGCAACCATCCGCGCGGGTTTGCCTTGGCATCGATGCGCAACGAACGCCTGTCGCGGTATTACATTCAGGTGCCACTGACGGATAAGGTCGAAGACTGGTCGGACGATGCCTTTTGGGCCGAACTCAAGCGCCGGATGCCGCCCGATGTTGCCGCCACGATGGAAACCGGGCCGTCGATTGAAAAATCCATTGCGCCGCTGCGGTCATTCGTGACCGAACCCATGCGGTGGGGTCGGCTGTTTCTTGTGGGCGATGCCGCGCATATCGTGCCGCCGACTGGGGCCAAAGGGCTTAATCTGGCCGCATCAGATGTGCATTATCTGTTTGAAGGTCTGCGCCAGCATTATCACGACGGCACCGATGACGGGATCGACAGCTATTCCCAAAAGGCCCTGACCCGGATCTGGGCGGCCATGCGGTTCAGTTGGTGGATGACGACAATGCTGCATCGCTTTCCCGATCAATCGGATTTCGATCAGAAAGTTCAGGAAAGCGAGCTGCATCAGATTCAGCGCGTCGAAGCGGCCCGTGTGACCATGGCGCTGAATTACGTGGGCCTGCCCTATTAGGCGGCGGGCTGGCTCAGCTCATCCCAGCACCCCAAGGCGTGGGCCGCGTACATCAGGGCCGGCCCACCGCCCATCTGGATGCTCATGGCCAAGACGTCGCCCAATTCCTCGCGCGTGCCACCCGCGCGCATCAGCGCTTCGATGTGAAAGCTGATACAGGGCTCACAACGCTGCGAAATAGCGATGGCCAGCGCCACGAATTCCTTTTCCTTCACGCCCAAGGGTCCGTTGTCCTTGGCGGCTTTGGACAGTTCGCCAAAGGCACTTGCCGTTTGGGGGATCAGCTTGTTCATGGCGCGAATTTCGCCGCGCATCTCTGAAATCTTGCTGCGATAGGTCATCGTCTTCTCCGTTCTTGACCCGCCGGATGTGGCATGCCCGAACCTCGACAACCTTGACCTGCGTCAATTCACATTCGATTTCCGCGATACGTCACGCAAAACGAAGCGGCGAAATCTGTGCCGTGATGTCCTGCCCCACGGTCGGGGGAAGCCCCGCAATCAACTCGGCCAGCAATTGCGCCGCGCCAAAGCTGCTTTGGAAGCCCTGACCGCTTTGCCCGGCCAGCCAATAGAAATCACGCCCCTCTCGCGCCAAGCCAATGACGATCGAGCCATCCGGGGATTTGGTGCGCAAACCGGCCCAACTGGACAAAAGCCGCGTCACCGGCTCGGTCACGAATTCCTCATACCGGGCCAGACCTTCGGCCAAAACCATATCATCGGGCCATGCGTCATGCGGCTCCATCGGATCGGCCTCGGACGGAGACACGATCAGCGCCCCGGCATCGGGCTTCATGTACCAGCTTTCTGCCACCCCCATCAGCATCGGCCACCGGCCCGAATTCATCCCCATCGGGGCCGGAATTCGCGCCATGGAGCGTCGGCATGGCGTAAAGCCCAAGGGGGCTATTCCCGCCATCTGCGCCACATGGTCAACCCAGGCACCGGCGGCATTGATCACGATGCGGGCCGTGATCTCATGCGTATTGGACCGGGCCAGCCATCCCCCGGCACTACGGGTCAGCGCATTGATCCTGCGGCCGGTCGTGATCTCGGCCCCTTTGGCGCGGGCCTCACGCACAAAGGACTGGATCAGGCGGTCGGTGTCGATGTCCCATGCGTGGCTGGCATAGGTCGTGCCCACCACGACATCGGGGTTCAAGATCGGCACCATGCGGATCGCGTCGTCAACGGGAATGGGCTCTAGCCCCATTTCGGCGCTTTCCTGCGCCAGACCGGCCTCTTCGCCCGCCTTGGCCACCAGCATCAACCCGCGCGGGGTCAGCGTGCCCGAAGCTTGAAACGCCGCCTCCGAGGCTAACGACAGCGCCACAACCGCCGGTTTTCCATAGCGCGGCTCATACAGCGCCGCAGACCGGGCCGAGGCATGATAGGCCAATTGGTCCTCGGCCTCCCAAACCACGACCTTGCCCATGGGGGCCAAAGCCGCCGCCGCCGAGACTCCGGCCACGCCGCCACCGATGATCAGAAAGTCGCAATCCATGCCTTGCCTCCAAAGAAAAAGGGCCCGAGAGTTCGGGCCCTTTCTGTCATGTCGCCCTGATTATTGCGGGATGTCGCCGGTGATGCCTTCGACATAGAAGCCCATGCCGAGCAGATCGCCATCCGGCGCAGTCTGGCCTTCGGCCAACCATGCACTGCCATCTTGCTTGTTGATCGGGCCGGTGAACGGGTGATAGGTGCCCGCGCCAATCGCATCGCGCAGCGCTTCGGCTTCGGCTTTCACTTCGGCCGGAATTGCCGCGGTGATTTCACCGATCTGCACTTCGCCACCCGCGATCCCTTCCCAAGCGTCCGCTTGGGCATAGGTGCCATCCAGCAGGGCGCCGACGCGCTTCACATAGTACGGGCCCCAGTTGTCGATGATCGACGAAACGCGCGGACCGTCCTTGTATTCTGCCATATCCGAGGCCTGACCAAAGCCGATGACTGCGCCATTGGTCTTGGCCGCTTCGGCCAGTGGTGCGGTCGAGTCGGTGTGCGAGGCGATGACATCCACGCCTTGATCGATCAGCGCCTTGGCGGCATCGGCTTCCTTGGCCGGGTCGAACCAAGTGAAGGCCCAGACGACCGACAGTTCCACCGCCGGGTTCACCTTTTTGGCGTGCAGATAATAGCTGTTGATGCCCATGATCACTTCCGGGATCGGGAACGACGCGATATAGCCGATCTTGTTCGATTTGGTCATGCGGCCCGCGATGGTGCCCTGCACCGCGCGGCCTTCGTAAAAGCGGGCGTTATAGGTCGAAACGTTTTCGGAATCGCGCTTGTAGCCGGTTGCATGTTCGAATTTCACATCCGGGAATTTCGCGGCCACGTTGTTGACGGCATCCATATAGCCGAACGAGGTTGCGAAAATGACATTGCAGCCCGACAGCGCCATCTGGGTCAACACGCGCTCGGAATCCGCGCCTTCGGGCACGCTTTCCTGCCATGCCACTTCGACCTTGTCGCCGAATTGCTCTTGTACCGCCAGCGCGCCCTGATGGTGCTGATAGGTCCAGCCGCCATCCCCGATCGGACCGACATAGATGAAGCAGGCCTTGGCCTTGTCCATCCCCGCCGCCATGGCCGAGGTTCCAAAGGCCGCGAACAGGCCCAAAGCCGCCGTGGCCAACAAAGTTCTGCGAATCATGAACAGTCTCCCTGTTTGGGCATTTTGCCCGTTGTGAGGTATGCGTCGCCTTTAGCGCGTCGCATGGAAATTTTGGCCCAAAGACCCCGGAGCCTGCAGCGCAGCACGCCCACGCCCCGAAGACATGAAGACAAGCACCAGAATGGTTATCAAATACGGCGCGCTGGACAAGTATTCCACCGGAATCCGCGCGCCCGCCGCTTGCAGGTTCAATTGCAAGACCGTGATCCCGCCGAAAAGATAGGCACCGAACAGGGCCCGCCACGGCCGCCAACTGGCAAAGACCACGATGGCCAGCGCGATCCAGCCTTGCCCGGCGGTGATGCCATCGGTCCATTGCGGCACTCGCACCAAGCTGACATAGGCCCCGCCCAATCCAGCCATCGCCCCCCCGAACAGAAT
>JALQUQ010000089.1 GCA_023263735.1 Paracoccaceae bacterium
TCCCGACAGCCCCATCAGCACCAGAATCTCGCCCTCGGCCACGCTCAGGCTGCAATCATGCACCCCCAGAACCTGCCCGGTGGATTTCTGGATCTCGGCCCGCGACTTGCCCTGATCCATCAGCGGCAGCGCCCGCTCTGGCTGATCGCCAAAAACGATGCTGACCCGATCGAATTCAACCGCCGTCATCGCGCAATCCTCAGCATACGGTCCAACAAGATGGCCACCACCACGATGATAAAGCCCGATTCAAACCCAAGCGCGGTGTTCACGCTGTTCAGCGCCCGCACCACCGGCACCCCCAGACCATTGGCCCCGACCAGGGCCGCAATCACCACCATCGACAAAGACAACATGATGGTCTGGTTCAGCCCCGCCATGATTTGGGGCAGGGCATAGGGCAATTCCACCTTCCACAACAATTGCCGCGGCGTCGCGCCAAAGGCCGTCGCCGCCTCGGTCAATGCCACCGGCGTCGAACTGACCCCCAGATGCGTCAGCCGGATCGGCGCGGGCAAAACGAAAATCACCGTCGCAATCAGACCGGGCACCATGCCCAGACCAAAAAACACGATCGCCGGAATCAGATAGACAAAGGTCGGCAAGGTCTGCATCAGATCAAGGATCGGCGACAAAACCCCATAAAGCCGGGGCCGATGCGCCGCCGCGATGCCGATCGGCACCCCCAAACCCATGCAGACCACGCAGGCGGACAGGATCAAGGTCAGGCTCTGCATCGTCTCATCCCAATAGCCCTGATTGAGGATGAAGGCAAAACCCAGCACCGCCCCCAGACAAACCTTCCAACTGCGCTGCAAATACCAGGTCAATCCGATAAAAGCGGCAATCACGACCAGCGGGTGCAGATCGGGCGCATAAAGATAATGCACCTCAGGCTTTCCCTCGGCCGAAAGCGTGGTCCAATGCGGCGGCTTCTCCAGCACGATCAGGATGCCCGCGATCATCGCTTCCATCCCTTGGGAAATCAGCTCGAACAGCCCCCCCAGATTGTCATTCATCCAGTCGAAAACGGATTTCGCCGCCTTGCCCACCGGAATCTTCGTATCGGTCAGCAGATCCAGCACGCCACCACCCCTTTATCTTGGTCCAAATATCCCGCGGGGGTGCGGGGGCGCGAAGCCCCCCCTCCGGTCGGCTCACCCGTTTCAGTTCAGCGCTGCCGCAACCGCCGCCTTGGCATCGCCGCCGTCCTTGGTCGTCACGCCCTCCAGCCAGGGTTCCCAGGTGGCCGGGTTTGCCGCCAGCCAAGCCTTGGCGGCGACCGCGCCATCTTCCCCGTCGTTCAGGATCGCGCCCATGATCTCATTTTCCATGGCCAGCGAGAATTCCAGGTTTTGCAGCAATTTGCCCGTGTTCGGGCATTCGGCAACGTAGCCCGCGCGCACGTTGGTGGCGACTTCCGCACCGCCAAAATTCGGGCCAAAGACATCATCGCCGCCCGACAGATAGGTCATCTGGAAATTGGCGTTCATCGGATGCGGCTCCCAGCCCAGGAACACGATCGGCGTCCCGGCCTTGTCGGCTTTGGCGACGGCGGCCAACATGCCCTGCTCCGAGGACTCGACGATCTCGAACCCGTCCAGCCCAAACGGGCCCGAGGCGATCATGTCCAAAATCAGACGGTTGCCATCATTGCCCGGCTCGATCCCATAGATCTTGCCTTCCAGTGCGTCCTTGGCATCCTTGATGTTGTTGAAATCCGTGATCCCTGCCGCCGCGCCCGCGGCATTGGTGGCCAACGTGTATTTCGCGCCCACCAGATTGGTCCGCACGGTTTCCACCTTGCCCGCGTCGCGATAGGGCGCGATGTCGGCCTCCATCGTCGGCATCCAGTTGCCCAGGAACACGTCGATATCGCCCTCGGCCAAACCGGTATAGGTCACCGGCACCGAAAGCACCTTGGTTTCGGTCTCATAGCCCAAGGCCTGCAGAATGACCGACGTGGCCGCCGTGGTCGCGGTGATATCGGTCCAGCCCACATCCGAAAACACGACCTTGTCGCAGCCTTCGGCAAAGGCCGAGCCCGCCAGCGCAAAGGTCACGGCCGATGTCAGCAAAGCGGTGCGCAGTTTAGCCATCTGAGTCATGGGTACTCCCTGTTTTTTGTTGATTGACGAGTCAATAAACTTCAAGTTAGCAGGGAAAAGCAACCAATTTCTTGGAACCCCGCATGCCGAAGCTTGGAATGGAGCCTATCCGAAAGGAAGCCTTGGTCAAAGCCACGATCGTCGAGATCGGGCGGACCGGGTCTCTGGACGTGACGGTCAGCCAGATTGCCAAGCGGGCCGGGATGTCCTCGGCCCTTGCGCATCACTATTTCGGCTCCAAGGAAGAGATTTTTCTGGCCGCCATGCGCCACATCCTCACCCTCTACGGGGCCGAGGTGCGCGGGGCCTTGGCCGTGGCGCAGGGTCCGCGGGCCCGTCTGATGGCTGTGCTTCACGCCAGTTTCAGCCCGTCGAATTTTCGGCGCGAAGCGGTGAGTGCCTGGCTCAATTTCTGGGTTCTGGCGCAGACCGTGCCGCAGGCGCGGCGCCTGTTGGCCGTGTATCAGCGGCGTCTCCACTCCAATCTCGTGTCCAGTCTGCGGCCCCTGTCCCCCGACCGCGCGCCGGAAATTGCCAATACTTTGGGGGCCTTGATCGACGGTCTTTACCTGCGTGAGGTGCTGAAATCCGGCGCGCCCGATCCCGCGGCCTCGGTCGCCGTTCTGGCCGATTACCTGCAATCGCAGATCCGGGATATGCAACCATGACCGCGGCCCGCCTGTCAGATACGGTTCGCCGGTGCCCTGTGCCTTTGCCCCAGATTTGGGCGCCGAAAGGGGCCGAATTGTCTGAAAATGACAACCGCACCGGTGGCCCCATCGGGGCCATGCATCAACCCCTTACAGAAACCACCCCACAACCATCTGAAAAAGCGCTCATTTCTTCCAAAGCGTCAGGCCGCGCCCCCGCTCGCACGCCCGTGCAAATGCGGCCGTTCCCGGCGGTTTGTTTGAAAAATCCAAGATGCGCACCCGATATTTGGCGGGGCAGGGCGGTCTGCGCCGCCGCTCCCCGGTTCTCTCCCCCTCCGTCAGGGTGGGCGCCTGCGCCGCGCCGACCGTTTGACCAGCAAAGAAAGGCGTCACAGGATGCATGCGGATTATGTGATCGTGGGGGCCGGTTCGGCCGGCTGTGCCATGGCCTATCGTCTGGCCGAGGCGGGGCGTCGCGTGACGGTCATCGAACATGGCGGCACCGATGCCGGACCCTTTATCCAGATGCCCGCCGCGCTGTCTTATCCCATGAACATGGGCCTTTACGATTGGGGCTACATGACCGAACCCGAGCCGCATCTGAACAACCGTCGCCTTGTCACGCCGCGGGGCAAGGTGATCGGCGGCTCCTCTTCGATCAACGGAATGGTCTATGTGCGGGGCCACGCCTGCGATTACGACACATGGTCCGGCATGGGGGCCGATGGCTGGAGCTATGCCGACGTCCTGCCCTATTTCAAGCGGATGGAAACCAGCCACGGCGGGCAGGGGCCTGAATGGCGGGGCACGGATGGCCCGTTGCACATCACCCGGGGGCCGCGCCGCAACCCCTTGTTCAACGCCTTTATCGAGGCCGGTCAGCAGGCGGGCTATCCCGTGACCCAAGATTACAACGGCGAACAGCAAGAGGGCTTTGGCCCGATGGAGGCGACCATCTACAAGGGGCGGCGCTGGTCGGCCGCAAATGCCTATCTGAAACCGGCGCTGAAAACCGGAAATGTGCAGGTGGTGCGCGGGTTTGCCCGCAAAGTGGTGATCGAGAATGGCCGCGCGACCGGGGTCGAAATCGATCAGGGCGGCGCGCCCTTTGTCATTTCGGCGGGCAAAGAGGTCATTCTGGCCGCCTCGTCGCTGAATTCCCCGAAACTTTTGATGCTCTCGGGCATCGGTCCGGCGGCGCATCTGGCTGAGCACGGCATTCCGGTGGTGGCCGACCGCCCCGGAGTGGGCGCGAACCTGCAAGATCACCTTGAAATCTATATGCAATTCGCGGCGAAACAGCCGATCTCGCTGTATAAATACTGGAACCTCTGGGGCAAGGCGATCATTGGCGCGCAGTGGCTTTTGACGGGAAAAGGCCTGGGCGCGTCGAACCAGTTCGAGGCCTGCGGCTTCATCCGGTCCAAGGCGGGCGTCGAATATCCCGACATTCAGTACCATTTCTTGCCCATCGCCGTGCGGTATGATGGCAAGGCCGCGGCCGAGGGGCATGGCTTTCAGGTTCATACCGGCCCGATGCGGGCGAAATCGCGGGGGGCGGTGACCCTGCGATCCGCTGACCCCAAGGACAACCCCGTGATCCGCTTCAACTATATGTCGCATCCCGACGATTGGTCCGATTTCCGCGCGGCGATCCGGCTGACCCGCGAAATCTTTGCCCAGCCCGCGATGGCCGCGCATGTCAAACATGAGATTCAGCCGGGGCTGAACCTGCAATCCGACGACGAATTGGATTCCTTCCTGCGCGATCACGCCGAAAGCGCCTATCACCCCTGCGGGACGGCGCGCATGGGGCGGGCCGATGATCCGATGGCGGTGGTCGATCCCGAATGTCGGGTGATCGGGGTCGATGGTCTGCGGCTGGCGGACAGCTCGATCTTTCCGCAGATCACCAACGGCAACCTGAACGGCCCCTCGATTCTGGTGGGCGAAAAGGCCGCCGATCACATCCTTGGCCGTGATCCGCTGGCGCGGGCCAATCAGCAACCCTGGATCAACCCATCTTGGCGCAGCGCACAACGCTAGGGCGGTGGGGGTTGACATGGGTCAAGCGGCTTTGCGGCAAGGTTTGATCGATATCAAGGCGATAGGGGAAAACTTCCGCCATGATCGCAGCGTCTGACTAAGGAAAGAGGAGGCGCGCATGTCGAACACACCCCACGAATTGGCCGAAGAATTCCCGAACGATCTGGAGAAAATCTCGCAGATGAAGGCCACGGATGCGCATTTTGCAAAGTTGCTGCAGCAATACATCGATGTGAACCGCGCGGTGCATCGGGCGGAAACGCGGGTCGAGGTGATCAGCCCCGATGCAGAAACCGAACTGCGCCGCACGCGGACGCATCTTAAGGATCACATCGCCTATCATCTGGCGCATGGGGCCGCGCATGGCTGACATCGCCCGAAACGGGTGAGACCGGGGCGGGCCTATGGCTCGCCCTTTTTATTGTGCGATTTCATAGGGAAGGATTTCGCGCCGATCCGGATCGACTTTCAGCCGCCGTTCCAGCGGGGGCACCGACCGTTGATGGCAATCGGGGCGTTCGCAGATGCGGCACGAAATCCCGATCGGCTCGAACCGGCCTTTCAGATCCAGACCATCGGCATAGACCAGCGCGGGCGCGTGTTGCACCTCGCAGCCCAGACCGATCGCATAGCGCCGGGTGGGCGCGTGAAAACTGCCCCCCGGTTTCGAAATGTCGCGCGCCAGACAGAAATAACGCACGCCATCGGGGGTTTCGGCCAATTGGCGCAGGAACCGGCCGGGCACCTCAAAGGCGCGGTGCACATTCCACAACGGACAGGCCCCGCCAAACCGGGCGAATTGCAGGCGCGTCGCGGAATGGCGCTTGGTGATCGTGCCCGCCTGATCGACCCGCACAAAGAAAAACGGAATCCCCTTGGCGCCCGGGCGTTGCAGCGTCGAGAGCCGGTGCGCCACCTGTTCGATGCTGGCGCCAAAAATATCGGCCAGCCGTTCCAGATCATGCCGGGTCTGATGCGCGGCCTCCAGAAAGGCGCGATAGGGCAAAAGGGCGGCCCCCGCGAAATAATTGGCCAGCCCGATCTTGGCGATATCTCGGGCTTCGGGGGTCTGGAACCGGGCCAGATCCAATGTCGCCTCCAACAGCTCGTTTTGTGTTAAAAGTGCAAGTTGGTGCAGCAGTTGAAAATGCTGGGTCGCCCCCGAGGCCCGGGCCGAAATGTCCAGACGCCGCGCCACCGGATCATAACGCCGCATCACAGGAGCATCGCTGAAGTGCAGGCTTATCCCGCGTTTTTCCACTGCGGCGCGGGCGGCGGCAATCACATCGGGCCGCCCGTTGGCCATCCGGGCCCCCGCCACGAAATGTTCGGCCGCGCGGTCCACGGCATCGATGTAATTGTCGCAATAGTGAAAGAAGTCGCGCACCTCTTCCCACGGGCTGGGGCGCAGGGCGGCATCTTCACGGCCCAAGGCCTCATCCAGCGAGGCCAGCCGCTCATGGGTTTGGCGATAGGCGCGGTGCAGGTCCAGAAAGGCCCGGGCCAAGGCCGGGGCATTCGACGCCGCCAACCGCAGATCGGCCAGCGGCGGGGTGGTCGCCCCAAACACCGGGTCGGCCAGCGCCTCTTTCATATCGCTGACCAGACGCTCGCCTTCGCCCACGGTCAATTCGGTCACATCCAGCCCGAACTCTTGCGCCAAGGCCAACACCACGGCGGCCGACACCGGGCGGTGGTTGTTTTCCATCTGGTTCAGATAGGGCAGCGACACCGCCAGTTTGTCGGCAAAGACCTTTTGCGTCAAAGACAGCCGGGTGCGGAATTCCCGCAGCTTTGCCCCGGCATAAAGCTTCTGAGTCGCCATCCCCACCCCCCAATTTTGCAAACCAACAAACCGGTTTGCAAAGCGGGGGTCAAGTCTTAGCCCGTGACACCGACCACGCGGGCGCGGTGCATCACCCACAAGATCGACACCATCGAGGCGGTGGCCGAGGCCAGCATCAAAAGCACCAGCGGCAGTTCCGACGACCCGACGCCCAGCAATTTCCCGGCAATGGCCGACAGCGCAGCCCCGCCGCCGATCACCATCGCCCCCCCCAGACCCGAGGCGGTGCCCGCCAGTTCCGGCGCAATCGACACCATCCCCGCATTGGTGTTGGGCAGCGTCATCCCGTTGCCCAGCCCCAACAGCAGCGTCAGCCCGAAAAACGCATAGGGGTTGTGCAGCCCGGCCAGCGTCAACAGGGCCAGAATGCCCATCCCCAAGACCGAAAACGCGGCCCCCGCCAAGGCCATATGGTTCATCCCCACGCGCACCGAATAGCGACCGGCAAAGAAATTGCCCACCGAATAGCCGATGGCGGTCAGCCCGAACAGCGCGCCCAGCGTGGCCGAACCCAGCCCGAAAATCTCGGACCCGACAAAGGGCGCACCGCCCAGATAGGCAAAGAACGACCCCGAGGCAAAGGCCGCGCTCAGCGTATAGCCCCAGAACCGTTGTGACCGCAAAAGCTGGGGATACCGCGCGATCTGCACGCCCAGGCTCATCTTTTGCGGAACGGCGGTTTCCCCCAGATCGAACCACACCAGCACCAGCGTGGCCGTTCCCAAAACGAACAGCAGCGCAAAGCTGGCCTGCCAGCCAAAGACCTGATCCAGATAGCCGCCGATCATCGGGCCGATCATCGGAACGACGCTCATCCCCATGGTGACATAGCCGATCATGCTGGCCGCCAGCGCGCCATCCATCTGGTCGCGGATGATGGTGCGGTTCAGCACCATCCCCGCCGCGACCACCGCCTGCGCGGTGCGGAAAAACAGGAAAATCCCCGCCGTCGGCGCGATCAGCGTGCCCAGCGTGGCCAGCAGAAACAGCACAAAGCACCAGATCAGCACCGCGCGCCGCCCAAACCGGTCAGAGATCGGGCCCACCACGATCTGCAAGGCCGCCGAAACGCCCAGATACAGTGCGACAGAAAGCTGCATCGTTTCATAGGAAACGTTGAACCACCGCGCCATGCTGGGCAACGAGGGCATGAAGATATTCATCGTCAACGCCGAAATCCCCGTCACAAGGATCAGCGTCAGAATATGCGGGGGCGTCGAACGGTCCAGGAAACGGGGCGATGTCATGGGCGCAACCTTAGTCCGAAATTTCGGGAAAGCCATTCCTTGGGGAACAGCGCCCCCAGATTTTTTCGGCGCGATCCTTCAGACCCATTTGTGAAAGACAAAGAACCCCCCGGCGGCGATAAAGCCAAAGCCCACCAGATGGTTCCAGGCCAGCGGCTCTTTCAGATAGGTCCAGGAAAAGATCACGAAAACGCTTAACGTGATGATTTCCTGAATGGTCTTCAGCTCGGCCGCGTTGAAATACCCATGCCCGATCCGGTTGGCGGGCACCATCAGCAGGTAT
Organism: Paracoccaceae bacterium; assembly: GCA_023263735.1. GTDB lineage: Bacteria > Pseudomonadota > Alphaproteobacteria > Rhodobacterales > Rhodobacteraceae > Pseudotabrizicola. The sequence goes on from JALQUQ010000089.1 coordinate 8,184, forward strand.
TCAAACAGCGCGATTCCCCAGCTGACAAAGATCACCACGACCAAAGGCGCGGTCTTGAACTTCAGATGACCATACCAGGCAAAGGTCATGAAGATATTCGAGGCCATCAACAGGCCAATGGTCATCACGGGAACGGGCAACGGCATCGGGGGGAACCTCATGGAACGGATCGCCCGCTTATGGCCTGAAACCGGGCGGGAAAGGAGATGCCGCCCGCACAACTTCGCGACTTTGCATTTAGCAAAAAATCATCTGCCAATATTTTGCAAATTTACCGAAATTCGCTTCCCGCGCCGCGATCAGACTTCTATTCTGCGCCGAGTCATAGGGGAGGACACCGTGAAGGATATCCTGCAAGAACTTGAAAACCGTCGCTCCGTGGCCCGTCAGGGCGGGGGGCAGCGCCGGATCGATGCGCAGCACGCAAAAGGCAAACTGACCGCGCGTGAGCGGATCGAACTCTTGCTGGACGAAGGGTCCTTCGAAGAATTCGACATGTTCGTGGCCCACCGCTGCACCGATTTCGGCATGGAAGCCGACCGCCCCGCAGGCGATGGCGTGGTCACCGGTTGGGGCACCGTCAACGGCCGCATGGTCTATGTCTTCTCGCAGGATTTCACCGTCTTCGGCGGCTCGCTTTCGGAAACCCATGCGCAAAAGATCTGCAAGATCATGGATATGGCGCTGCAAAACGGCGCACCCGTGATCGGCATGAACGATTCCGGTGGTGCGCGGATTCAAGAGGGCGTGGCCTCCTTGGCCGGCTATGCCGAGGTGTTTCAGCGCAACATCATGGCCTCGGGCGTGGTGCCGCAGATCAGCCTGATCATGGGCCCCTGTGCGGGCGGCGCGGTTTACTCCCCCGCCATGACCGACTTTATCTTCATGGTCAAAGACACCTCTTACATGTTCGTCACCGGCCCCGATGTGGTGAAAACCGTGACGAATGAGGTCGTGACCGCCGAAGAACTGGGCGGCGCGTCGACCCATACCAAGAAATCTTCGGTCGCCGATGGTGCCTTTGAAAACGATGTCGAGGCGATTGCCGAGGTCCGCCGCTTGGTTGACTTCCTGCCGCTGAACAACCGCGAAAAGGCCCCCGTCCGCCCGTTCTTTGACGAACCGGGCCGGGTGGAAAACAGCCTTGATACGCTGATCCCCGACAACCCGAACCAGCCCTATGACATGAAAG
>JALQUQ010000008.1 GCA_023263735.1 Paracoccaceae bacterium
AGGGTCATGCCGGGGTCAGGGCCTTGCGGGTTTCGTCGAGAAGGCGTTTGGCCTCGGAGCCCTGAATCTTCTGGATGTCATCTTGATATTTCAGGATGGCGCCGAGGGTGTCGGAGATGACCTCGGGCGAGAGGGAGATCACGTCGAGCGCGAGGAGGCATTTGGCCCAATCGATGGTTTCGGCGACGCCCGGTTTCTTGAACAGGTCTTCGTTGCGCAGTTTCTGGACGAAGGCCACGACTTCGCGGCTGAGCTGTTCCTGGGCCTCGGGGGCGCGGGATTTCAGGATCTCGAGCTCGCGGTCAAAACCGGGGTAATCGACCCAATGGTAGAGGCAGCGGCGTTTGAGGGCATCATGCACCTCACGCGTGCGGTTCGAGGTCAGGATCACGATCGGGGCTTCGGGGGCGCGGATGGTGCCGAGTTCGGGGATGGTGACCTGAAAATCGGAGAGCGCCTCGAGGAGGAAGGCTTCGAACGGTTCATCGGTGCGGTCGAGTTCGTCGATGAGAAGGACCGGGGCGCCGCCGGCCTGGGGGCGCATCGCCGCCAGGAGTGGGCGTTCGATCAGGAAGTCTTCGGTGAAGAGATCGGCGGCGGCGGCCCCGGTGCCATTGGCTTCGGCGGCGCGGATGGCCACCATCTGGGCCGCAAAGTTCCATTCCGCCACGGCCGAGGCGGCATCGAGCCCCTCATAGCATTGCAGGCGGATCAGGCGACGGCCCAGCGCCGCGGCGAGCGTCTTGGCGATTTCGGTCTTGCCAACCCCGGCCTCGCCTTCGAGAAAGAGCGGGCGGCCAAGGCGGAGCGACAGGAACACCACGGTGGCAAGGGCGCGGCTGGCGACATAGCCCTGATCGGACAACAGGCGTTCGGTGGCGTCAATCGACGCGGGCAGTTGGGTCACGGTGCGTCCTCCTAGGGCATGGGGGCTCGGGCATGGGGGCATGCTGGTGATCGCGCGCGTCGGGGTCAAGCCGGGAAACGGGGTCTTACGACCAAGGCAGGGGTTTTGCGCCCGTTTCCGGTGGCCCGGACCTGTCGGGTCAGAGCGCCAGAAGACCCTGACGGATGAAGCGGTTGTCGCCCCGGGTCAGGACCCAGCGCCCCAGTTTTCGCGCCAGATCGGGGCGGCCCCGGTCGAGCGCGCGGCGGAAGAGTTCCTTTTGGTAGCGGTTCGAGGTCTTGCGCGCCCGCAAGAGGCGGTAGAAATCGACCGCGCTGAGCGTGCCGTTCAACGCGCCCATGGTGATCGGGGCCAGAACGCCCATCTGTTGCAGGCTTGATCCCAGCCGATGCCCCAGCAAAGGCGCGCGCAGGCGCAGAACATTCTCGGCCTCGAACCGTTCGGCATGGCCGCGGTCCAAGGGCTCGTAGGGATCATAGATCAAGATCACCTTGGCCGCCGCCGCGCTGACCACGGCCGCATCGCCGTAGCGCCCCGAATAATCGCGGCCCCAGGCGGTGTGATAGCGCGTCTCCCACGGCACGATTTCCTTGTCCAAGGTCGATTGCGGGGAAATGGCCACGACATCCGCACCGGGACAGGCCGCCGAAAAGGCCGCCGCCGCATAGCCGCCCATCGAGGCACCGTAAAAGACCACGCGTTTGAACCCGGCAAAAAACCCGCTGTCGCGCAGGTGGTCGAACTGGTCCCAGACCCAGGGGTCGCGATACCAGGTCCAGCCGTTGGCCATGACCCCAAGCATCGACCAGCCCTGTTTTTCGATGAAGGAAAACCCCCAGGGGCGGCGATCCTCGCGTTTGCCCATGGCGAGATCGAGATTGTCAAAGGTCACGACCAGCGTGTCGGAGCGGGGGATGAAGAGAAAGGAATGATCGGGGCTTTCGCGGAAAAAACCGGTCTGCCCCGCCAGTCCGCGCGCGATCTGGCCCCAACTGTCGTTGCTTTGCGGGCGGGCCAAGGTGGGGCCGGCGCGGAACAGGGCGCGGATCACCGGCTTGCCATCGACCTCGCGCGTCGTGAGGGTTTCGCAGGCGCCGAAACCGTTGAGCAGGGGATAGGCGCCCGATCCTTTGCGGATATCGGTCAACATCCGGCTTTGGGCATGCAGCAGGCGCGGGATCAACTGGCCAAGCGGGGCCACCTTGTTCACATCGCCAAAGCCGGACAGATTGGTCACCAGATCTACGGGGCAGAGATCCTCTTCGCGGCGGATGACGCGGATCTGCGACGGCGGCACGCCATTGTCGGCCAGAAACGTTTGATACCCCGCCACCCAGGCCGACGGTTTTTCGGCCCAGTTCCCCCGGTGATCGACGTCGATCAGGTCGATCCCACAGTCCCATTTGGCATGGGCCGACAGCACAAGCGATTGCGCCGTGCCCCCGATATCGGCGATGCGGTCCACCTCTTCCAGATCCAGATGGTCGATCAGCCCGGCGTCGAACACCCGTTTGCCGCGCCCTTTGATCGGTGCGCCCTCGGGCACGATCCCGTGTCGGCGCACCAGTTTTTCCAAGTAGCTGCCGCTGGGCGGCAAACCGTTGTGGCGCAGGCCCAGTTCCCGCTTGTTCGACGCCCACAGATGCAGGGCGGTGGTGCGGTCGGTCAGCATCGCGTCAACCACCGCGGCGCGGCGCAGGAATTTCAACCGGTCGGGAAAGACCACCGGGTAAAAGGCATCCAGCGGCTGCACCTGTGCGCCCATGCCAAGGGCATGCACGAAGTGGGTCACCATCATCGGGCCCCACACCCCCCAAGGCTGCTGGCTGACAGGGACGGGTTGCCCGTTGCGGGCGGCCTCTTGATATTCGGCTTGCAGCTTGGGCTTGATAAAGGGGGGAATGGCATAGGGGTCGGCGGTATAATCGAGCATGGCACGCAAGAGCGCACTGTCGGCAGGAAGGCCCAGAACCGCATTGTTGACCCGCTGTTCGCCCGGCAGTTCAAAGCCAAGAACGGTGTCGCTGTCGTAATCCATCGGCCGATGGCAATAGACATCGGTATCGACCCAGATCATGCCGGGGTTCTTGGCGATCATATGCAGGCGGAACAGATCGGCAAACAGCGCAAAGCTGTCTTTCTTTTCGTATTTCAGGAAATTGTCGGTCTCCAGCACCTCGCGGCCATCGCGTCGGATGACCCCCATCGGCACATTGGGAATATCGTCATAGGAAAACAGCGTGATCTTTTGCCCCTGATCCACAAAGGACTTGAGGCAGAGTTGTTCCATCCACGACAGACTGCCCCCGATCCACAAGGTTCCGACTTCGCGTTTGCGGCCCATATCGACGGTTTTTCCCTTTTTGGCGCCGTGATCCGGCACCCCGATACCTTGCTTGATCTTTGGCGGATTGCCAAGGTTTTGCGCAATTCGGCAAAGGACTTGTCCGTTTGCTGCAAAATTGCCGTTATGCTAAGGCAAGCACAGCGCCAGAGAGCGAAAAGAGGGCAGCGGTCAAGGACCGTCACGATAGGGGCAATGGCAGAACCGATCCCAGAACAGACCCCGCGCGTGGTGCATCGCCGGTTGGGGGCGGAAGACATCGGTCGCGATGGGGTGACGCGCCTGTTGGATTGCACGGCCGGCCCGGATGGGCGGGTCCGGGCGTTTTTCGGGGCGGGCACCGCCCCCACGGCCTTTGCGCCCGATGGCGGTGAGGGGTGCGCCCTGCCCGAGGAATTGCGCGATGTGTCGGGATCAACCCTTGTGACGCTGCGGGGCGAGGCTGGGGCGACCGAGGCTGGGGTGCGGATCGCCCTGACCCATGGCGCGCCGCTGACCGTGGTGCCCTGTCTGGCCGAGCCGCATCTGTTTGCGGGCCTGAACGCGACGTTTGGCTTTCGGCTGGATGAGACGGCGGCGCAGGTGGCCGAAGGGATCGCCTATCATGCCCGCCATCACGGATTGCAGGCCGCGCTGGTCGTGAACCGCTGCCCCGATCCCAGCGCGCCGGATGATTTCGTCATGGGGCTGCGACAGGCGCTGGCGGGGGTGGATGTCACCGTCGTGGTGCTGGATTGTCCGGTCCCCTTGGGCAAGGCGGGGGTTGGGCCCGAAAATCACGTCTATCATGCGCCCGACGCCCCGGGCCGGGATCGGATGGAGGTGCCCGCGCCCGATCCTTGGCGGGCGCAACTGGCGGAACAATTGATCTTTGAGCTGGCGAAATGGCGGTTTTTGTCGCAGGCGCGGGCGGTGCTGCAACTCGATGTGACCGATATTCTGGCCCCCAATGCGCCCCCGGCCTTTGACCGCTGTGCGGCGGCGAAAAGCGGGGTCGTGCTGTTGGTCGGGCGGCGGATCTATCCGTGGCGCATCCGGCCCAAATCCTTGGCCCGGTTTGGCGACCATATCTGCCGGCAATTCGATGCCCGGCGCGGAACGGCCCGGTGGGGGGTGGCCCCGGAAAAGGCGGGGCTGGCCAACACATGGCGTCTGGTGCGCGTGGCCTATGCCAAGCCCGATCTGGACGAGGTCATTCCGTTTTACCGGGCCATGGCGATCCGGGTGCCCGGGCGGGCATCGGGCGAATTGGCGCCCAAGACCAGCCTGATCGAAGATCCGGACCTGTTGACCATGGCCGAAACCCTGTTCGGCCACAAACCGGTGCGCGCGCCCGTATCCACGCCAAAGCCTGCCCCCAGACAGGCCGCAAGCGCCGGGCGCACCGCCATCGTAACCACGATGAAGAACGAAGGCCCGTTCATTCTGGAATGGCTGGCCTATCACCGCGCGATCGGGGTCGATGACTTTCTGGTCTATACCAACGATTGCACCGATGGCACCGATACGATGCTGGCGATGTTGCAAGACAAGGGCATCGTGCAGCACCGTGCCAACCCTTGGAAACCGGGGGGCATTCTGAAACCCCAGCATGCCGCGCTTCAGGCCGCGGAATCGGAACCGGTGATGCAAGACTGCGGCTGGGGCATCTGCATGGATGTGGATGAATTCATCAACATCAAGATCGGCGACGGCACCCTGGGGGCCTTGTACAGCGCGATGGGCACGGCCAACATGATCAGCCTGACATGGCGGCTTTTCGGGCATTCCGGCGTCGATGACTATCACGACGATCTGGTCATCAGCCAATTCACCCGCTGCGCCCCCGAAATCATTCGCAAGCCGCATCAGGCTTGGGGGTTCAAGACCCTGTTCCGCAACATCGACATCTACCAGAAACTGGGTGTTCATCGGCCCAAGGGGTTAAAGCCCGACCTATGGGATCAGGTCGAATGGCTGAACGGGTCCGGCAAACCCATGCCGCGCGAGATGTTCCGCAACGGCTGGCGGTCAACGCTGGAAACCTATGGCTATGATTGGGTGCAGTTGAACCACTATGCCTGCCGGTCCGCCGAAAGCTTTCTGGTCAAGCGTGACCGGGGCCGGGTCAACCATGTCGATCGCGATCAGGGCCTGAATTACTGGTTCCGCATGAGCCATAATGTCGATCAAGACCGCTCGATCCTGCGGATGGTGCCCAAGGCGCGGGCCGAATTTGATCGGTTGATGGCCGACCCCGATATCCGCGCGGCCCATGCCTATTCTGTCGCCTGCCACAGGGCCAAGATCGCCGAATTGAAGGCGACCGAGAATTACGCGAAATTCTACGGGGAACTGACCGGAGAGCGGATGCGACGGCTGTGCCGGATGCAGGCGCATTTCGGATCGAACGTGTTCAGCGCGGGGCCTCAGGTCATTCCCGACGCCATCGTCTTTGATGACACCCTGCCCCCCGATTTCTTCTTTACCGTTGATCATGCGGGGGAGGCAGAGCATTGACGGGGGGGTACACTGTCGTCACGACGATGAAGAACGAAGGGGCGTTTGTTCTGGAATGGGTGGCCCATTACAAGGCTTTGGGCTTTGACCATATCCTGATTTGCACCAACGATTGCGACGATCACACCCGCCGCATCGCCTTTCGCCTGCACGCGCTTGGTCTTGCGGTGCATCACCCCACCCGGGTTTGGCCTTCGACCTCGATCCAGCGGTCGGCGTTGAAACAGGCGTTGCGCTACGACATCGTGACCAAGGCAGATTGGGTCTGGGTGTGCGATGCCGATGAATTTCTGGTGGTCAAGCTGGGGGATGGAACCGTGCAGGCCCTGACAGCGGCGGCATCCCCCGAGGCCGAGGTGATTTCGGTGCCGTGGCGCATCTTTGGATCGGACGGACAGCACGACTATCGCGAAGGGCCGATCACCCGCCAATTCACCCGCTCCAATGCCGACCAGCCCTTTGCCTATGGGAAATCGCTGTTTCGGGGCAGTCTGAAGGTTGCGCGGATCGGCATTCATGTGCCGCTGGAGCCCGAAGGCGCCCGCCCGTTTCGGCGCGAAGAGGCCGGGGGCCGCCCCTATCGTGCGCAGCGTCATCCGATGTTTGTGGCGGCCGATTACCAGCACGCCCAGATCAACCATTACGCCCTGCGGTCGGCTGAAAGCTTTCTGGTGAAACGCGATCGGGGACGGGTCAACCATGTGGGCCAAGACATGGGGCTGGAGTATTGGCAGCGCTTTGACCGGGCCGAGATCGCATGTTCTGCCATTCGCCGGTATGATGCGGCGGTCGATGCCTGGACCGAGCGCCTGATGTCGGACCCGGATCTGGCCTTTTTGCATCGAAAGTCGGTCAACTGGCACCGGGCACGGATCGCCCAATTGAAGACGCGGGCCGATTACCATGCGCTTTGGCAAACCGTCACCGAACGGGTGAAGACGTGAAAGCCCTTGCCATCCTGACCCTGCGCAACGAAGGGGCCTTTCTTCTGGATTGGCTGGCCCATCATCGGGCGGTGGGCTTTACCGATTTTCTGGTCTTTACCAATGATTGCGACGATGGCACCGACCAGATGCTGGACCGGTTGCAGGCCTTGGGGGGCGTGACGCATATCCGCAACCCCGGCCCATGGGATCAGGGCCCGCAATGGGCCGCGCTGCATCTGGCCGAACGTCACCCGGCCTTGGGCGCGGCCGATTGGGCCATGGTGATCGACATCGATGAATATGTGAACATCCATCTGGGCGCGCGGCGTCTGACCGATCTGATTGCCGCCCATCCCGATGCCGATGCCATCCCCCTGACGTGGCGGATGTTTGGCAATGCGGGCGTCGTGCGGTTCGAGGATCGCCCGATCCCCGCCGCATTCACCCGGGCCGCCCCGGCGATCCTGCATTGGCCGTGGCGGGCGCTGATGGTGAAAACCCTGTTCCGCCCCCGGGTCTTTCGCAAACTCGGCGTGCATCGCCCCAAGGGGGGCAAGGGCAATCCGGTCTGGTCTGACCCGCGTCTGGGCCAGCGGTTGTTTTCGGAACCGGGCAAGGATCATTATCGTCAGGCCCAGTTGAACCATTACGCCCTTGGGTCGATGGAAAGCTATCTGGTGAAATGCGACCGGGGCCGCGCCAACCGAGAAGGAGCGGCCTTTGACATGTCCTACTGGTGCGACCGGAATTTCTGCGATGTCGAGGATCGCAGCCTGTTGGCCCTTTCCTCGGAGGACGCGCGGGCGCGGCTGGCCGCTGACCCGGTGCTTTCGGCCCTGCATGACGCGGCCGTGGCGTGGCGGCGCGACCGTTTTGCCGCGCTGATGCGCGAAGAGCCGTGGCGGGCGCTGTTTGGTCGGTTGCTGATGACACCGCCCGCGCGGCCCCTGCCCGCGGCGCTGGCCGAGCAGATCCGCAGCTTTCGTATCGAATGACGAAACACTGTGTCGCCAACTCTCTGGCTTGCGGGAAAATGCCCCTTTTCGCATGATTGAGCGATTATCGACCGGGTTCGCCCGAGTCCTTTTTGTCTTTTAAGGGGTGACCATGTCATCGATGGACAAGCCCGCAGATGCGGTCGCGCAGCCGGCCGCCAATCCGGCGACACGCAGCGCGTGGTTTGCCAAAATCGATCAACTGGTCGAGGAGTCTGGCTATCTGGAACCCTTGGGCAAACATCATTGGGCGTTTTTCACCGATGAAAGCCCGACCCTGATCGTCAGCTTTGAGCGGCTGGACGATATCCTTGAGACGCCCGAACAGATGCCCTTGGGCCATGATCTGGCTGCGGCGCAGGGCTGGTCGCATCTGTGCATCATCGCCGATGGGCCAACCTGGTATCGGGACAAGCGCGTCTATGGCTATTTCGACCGTCTGGTCGATGAGGCGTTCTTTGACGATTTCGATCGCGTGGTCTTTATGGGCAGCGGTCCGCAGGGCTATGCGGCGGCGGCGTTTTCGGTGGCGGCCCCCGGCTGCGATGTGATCGCCCTGTCGCCCCGCGCCACGCTGTTGCCCGATGTGGCCGTCTGGGATCAGCGCGACCTGACCGCCCGCCGTCTGGATTTCACCAGCCGCTATGGCTATGCCCCCGACATGGTCAGCGGAGCGCGCAAGGTGCATGTCTTTTACGACCCCGACATCCGCGAAGATGCGATGCATGCGGCGCTGTTCAGCGGCAATTACGTGAACAAATACAAAATGCGCATGACCGAGGGGCGCAGCGAATGGACCTTGGTCAAGATGCATCTGTTGCCCCAGATCGTGGAGCAGGTGCTGGATCACTGCCTGACCCCGTTGTCCTTTGCCAAACTCTGGCGCGCGCGGCGCAATTTCGGCCCCTATCTGCGCAATATCCTTGGCCGGGCCGAGGCTTTGGGGCGAACATCGCATGAAAAGGCGATCTGTCGCTCTGTGACCCAACGTCTGCAGGCCCCACGGTTCCGCAAACGTCTGACCGAGATTCAAGCCGCCGAAGCGGCCGCGACCGCAGCCTTGGCCCCCTCTCCGAAATCCTGAGGCGCGACGCCGCGCGAAAAGCGCTGGAAAACCATCTGCGCCTGCGGTATCGCGCTGGATCATGACCCATCACATCACCCTCCGCCGCCCCGATGATTGGCACCTGCATCTGCGCGACGGCGCAATGCTGCAAGGTGTCTTGCCCGAATCCGCCCGCCACTTCGCGCGCGCGATCATCATGCCCAATCTGGTGCCCCCGGTTGTGACCGGCGCACAGGCGGCCGCCTACCGCGACCGGATTCTGGCCGCCCTGCCCGCCGGTTCGGATTTCCAGCCGCTGATGACCCTGTATCTGACCGAAAGCACCGATCCGGCCGATGTGGCCGCGGCGGCGGCTTCGGGGTTGGTCAAGGCGGTCAAACTTTATCCGGCGGGGGCCACCACCAATTCGCACGGCGGGGTGCGCAATTTCGACAAGGTGATGCCCGTGCTGGAAAAGATGGCCGAGATCGGTCTGCCGCTTTGCACCCATGGCGAGGTGACGACGCCCGAGGTTGATATCTTTGACCGCGAGGCGGTGTTCATCGATACCGTGCTGGACCCGCTGCGCCGCCGCATCCCCGAATTGCGCGTGGTGATGGAACATATCACCACATCGCAAGGCGCGGCCTATGCGGCCGAAGGGGGCGACCGGCTGGCCGCGACGATCACGACCCATCATTTGATCATCAACCGCAACCACATTCTGGTGGGCGGGATCAAGCCGCATTACTATTGTCTGCCGGTGGCCAAGCGCGAAGAGCATCGTCTGGCCCTGCGCAAGGCCGCCACCAGCGGCAAGGGGTGCTATTTCCTTGGCACCGACTCGGCGCCGCATGTGGATGCGCTGAAGGAACACGCCTGCGGCTGCGCGGGCTGTTTTACGGCAACGAATACGATGCCACTCTTGGCGCATGTGTTCGAGGAAGACGGCGCGCTGGACAAGCTGGAAGCTTTCACCAGCCTGAACGGCCCGGCCTTTTATCGGCTGCCGGTGAATGAGGGCCGCATGACGCTGGTGAAACATGAAGCGGCGACGCGGTTCCCCGACAAGATCATGACCGAGGCCGGGCCGGTGACGGTGTTCGATCCGGGCTATCCGGTGCATTGGGCGGTGGAAGGCTGATCGAACCGGGCGCAGCGGCGTTTGCCCCCATCGAGGGGGCGCGCGCCGCGTTGCCACGGCCCCGGAACGGACCTGCGCTCTCGGGTCATGCCGCATTGCAGGAAGCGTTGGAGCCCGGCGCATTCACCCGCATCACCCGGCCTGCCGACTGGAAGACCCGCGCGCAACGTTTAAGCCGACGCGAAACAGGCGCCGATCTGGAATGGCCCCTTGACCGTTCAAGAGTGCTTGACGGCATCCTGCGTTCTGGTCCATCCCCCGATCTAGACATAGACACAACCGATCTTGACCCCTGGCAGGGGACCGATGCCCTGCTGACCGCGACAGATTGGCCCCGCCCAAAGGAACGCCCATGATCCCGACCACCTTTCCCCACCGTGACGAAATCGCCCGTCTGACCGCACGGGCGCTTTTGGAAATCAAGGCCGTGCACTTTAACGCCGAGACGCCGTTCACGCTGGCCTCGGGCCTGCCCTCGCCCACCTATATCGATTGCCGCAAGCTGATTTCTTATCCCCGCATCCGGTCGATGCTGATGGATTTCATGGCGGTGACCGTGATGCGCGATGCCGGGTTTGAGGCGTTTGACAACATCGCCGGGGGCGAGACGGCGGGCATTCCCTTTGCCGCGCTGGTGGCCGAGCGTCTGGCCCTGCCGATGACCTATGTGCGCAAAAAGCCGAAAGGCTATGGCCGCAACGCCCGGATCGAAGGCGCGATGACCGAAGGGCAGCGCGTGCTTTTGGTCGAGGATCTGACCACCGATGGCGGATCAAAACTGTCGTTCGTCGATGCGATCCGCGAAACCGGGGCCACCTGTGCCCATACGGCGGTGATTTTCTACTACGGCATCTTTGCCGGCACCGAAGAGCGTCTGGCCGAACATGGGGTCAAGCTGCATCACCTGTGCACCTGGTGGGATGTCTTGGCCGAAGCCCGCGCGCAAGGATCGTTCGATGAGGCGACCCTGACCGAAGTCGAGGCGTTCCTGAACGCGCCCCGCGCCTGGCAAGAGGCGCGCAAAGCGCAATAATCCCCGACATAGCTTTCGATCATGCCGCCGGAGAGATCCCTTCGGCGGTATTTTCGTCTGTTGCCGCCCGCCTGTGCTAGGGTTGGACTTCTCCACAGGAATTCGATCCTGTCCACAGCTACGGGTCACTTGAAAGGGTCAAAGGCCGGCGCAATTTTGCTAGGCAAATGAACCCATCCAGAATCAGATCGAAGCCGGACCACCGGACGATGCAGGACGCCATGAACGAAGTTGCCAAGATCGCGCCAAAAACCGTTGCCTCGCCCGACGGCGGGGAAACCGATGTCTAGTCACCTTGCGCAGCTTCTGTATCTGTAAACGTAATAGCTTCGTTATCAACCCCAGCGCCAGTCTGGTGAAGGCCGAGCATTTCTTTGACCCGGTGCATCGGCGCATCTTTGAAAAGACGGCGGCGCGCATTCAAAAGAACGCACTGGCCAGCCCCGTGACGCTGAAGCCCTTTTTCGAAGATGACGAGGGGCTCAGGGAGCTGGGCGGCCCGGCCTATCTGGTGCGTTTGGCGGGGGCGGCGATTTCGTCCTATGCCGCGCGCGATTACGCCCAGATGATTTACGATTTGGCGGTGCGGCGCGAACTGATCTCGCTGGGGCGCGAGATTTCGGCCAAGGCGGCCAAGGTGGAAATCCAGTCCGAACCGCGCGAACAGATCATCGAGGCGGAACAGCGGCTTTACAAGCTGGGCGAACAGGGCGTGGCCGAACGCGGGTTCCAAAGCTTTTTGAAAGCCGTGACCGATGCGGTGAACGTGGCCAACGCGGCCTATCAAAGGGGCGGCGGTCTGGCGGGCATTTCGACCGGGCTGATCGATCTGGACAAGAAGATGGGCGGCCTGCACGAATCCGACCTGATCATTCTGGCGGGTCGTCCGTCGATGGGGAAAACCTCGCTGGCCACCAACATCGCCTTCAACATCGCCAAGGCCTACAAACGCGGCCGCAAACCCGATGGCAGCGAAGGCGCGGTCGAAGGCGGTTGTGTGGGCTTTTTCAGCCTTGAAATGAGCGCCGAACAATTGGCCGCCCGTATCCTGTCCGAGGCTGCCGAAGTGCCCAGCGAACAGATCCGCAAGGGCGACATGACCGAAACCGAATTCCGCCGCTTTGTCGATGCTGCGAAATCGCTGGAATCCTGCCCGCTTTATATCGACGACACGCCTGCCCTGCCGATCAGTCAGGTTGCGGCCCGCGCCCGCCGCCTGAAGCGGACCCATGGTCTGGATGTGCTGATGGTGGACTATCTTCAGCTTCTGAAAGGCTCGTCCAAGGGGTCGGAAAACAACCGCGTGCAAGAGGTTTCCGAAATCACCCAAGGGCTGAAGGCGATTGCCAAGGAACTGAATATCCCGGTGATCGCGCTGTCGCAGCTTTCGCGTGCGGTCGAAAGCCGCGAGGACAAGCGTCCGCAACTGTCGGACCTGCGGGAATCGGGCTCGATCGAACAGGACGCTGACGTGGTGATGTTTGTGTATCGCGACGAATATTATCACGAACGCCTGAAACCGCCGGAAGACGACCCACGCTTTGCCGAATGGTTCGAAAAGATGAACCGCGTGCATGGCAAGGCTGAAGTGATCTTGGGCAAACAGCGCCACGGTCCGATTGGCACGGTAGAACTGTCGTTCGAGGGCCGGTTCACCCGATTTGGCAATCTGGCGCAGCCTTGGCATGGGGATGACGCCTATAACGGCTGATCCGCACCGCACTCTTATGCCGGGGCCCGTTCAAACCGGGTGCCGGCAGGACACCGAAACTCAGGTCGGCCAGTGGACATCTCGTTTTTTCTGCTTGACCGTTCTGCATGGCATGTAAAGAAAGCGGGCATGGCTACTGCATCCCTTTCAATCGATCTTGATGCCATTGCCGCCAATTGGCGCGCTTTGGACCGTGCTTCTGCTTCTGGCGTGCAAACAGCCGCCGTTGTCAAAGCTGATGCCTATGGTTTGGGCATAACGCGCGTTGCGCGCGCCTTGGCGCGGGCGGGGGCGCGGCGCTTTTTTGTCGCCGTGGCCGAAGAGGGCGCGGCCCTGCGGCAAGCTTTGGGCCCCGGCCCGCAAATCTGCATTCTGTCGGGCCATATGGCGGGCGATACCGACATGATCCACGATCTGGATCTGACCCCGATGCTGAACAGTCTGGATCAGGTGACGCGCCATCTGGAATCGCTGCCGGGCCTGCCCTTTGGCGTGCAGCTTGATACCGGGATGAACCGTCTGGGCATGGAAGAGCCGGAGTGGGAGGCGATTGCCCCCTTTGTGCTGGAGGCCGGGCCGGAACTGATCATGTCGCATCTGGCCTGCGCCGATGAGCCCGACCATGCGTTGAACGACCTGCAACTGGCGAATTTCCACGCCATGACCGATGGCACGGGGGTGCCGCGTTCGCTTGCGGCGACGGGGGGCATCTTGCTGGGCCCCAAATATCATTTTGACCTGACCCGCCCCGGCGTCGGTCTTTATGGTGGCCGCCCCTATGAAGGGGCCGCGCGGGTGGTGACGCTGTCGCTGCCTGTCATCCAGACGCGTCTGGTTCAGGCGGGCGAAGCGGTCGGTTATTCCTGCACTTGGGTTGCGGAACAAGATACCACGGTCGCCACCATTTCGGGCGGCTATGCCGATGGTCTGCTGCGCACGCTGTCAAATCGCGCGGTGGTCTGGGATGGCGATATCCCTTGCCCGGTCTTGGGCCGGGTGTCGATGGATCTGATCACGGTCGATGTCAGCCATCTGGACCGTGTTCCCCATACGCTTGACATCCTTGGGCCCTATCAGACGCCGGATGATCTGGCCGATGTGGCCGGCACGATCGGCTATGAAATCCTGACCTCGCTCGGCAACCGCTATACCCGCCGGTATTCCGAGGGCGCGGCGTGATCCTTGTGGCGCCCCTGCGCGCCATCGGGCAGACCGCCCTGCAGATCCTTGCCCTTTTGGGGCGGATCGTTCTTTTCGCCGGGGATGTGCTGGCCGCCATGGTGCGCCCGCCCTTTTATCCGCGCGAATTCGGGCATCAGCTTTTGCAGATCGGCTGGTACAGCCTGCCTGTGGTTGGCCTGACCGCGCTGTTCACCGGGGGCGCGCTGGCGCTGCAAATCTATTCGGGCGGTGCCCGGTTCAATGCCGAGGCGGTGGTGCCCTCGATCGTCGCCATCGGCATGGTCCGCGAATTGGGGCCGGTGCTGGGGGGATTGATGGTCGCGGCCCGCGTCGCCTCCTCCATCGCCGCCGAAATCGGCACGATGAAGGTGACCGAACAGATCGACGCGCTTGTCACACTCTCGACCGACCCGACCCGCTATCTGGTGGTGCCACGTGTGTTGGCCGCCACGCTGGCGGTGCCCGTTCTTGTGGGGGTCGGTGATGCCATTGGCATCATGGGCGGCTGGATGGTTGGCGTTTCGCGGTTGGGGTTCAACTCGGCCGGATATCTGGCCAATACGCTCGACATCATCGAATTCTGGGATGTCGGTTCCGGTCTGGTCAAGGGGGCTGCCTTTGGCTTTATCGTCGCGCTGATGGGGTGCCTGCACGGCCTGAATTCGGGTCGCGGGGCCCAAGGTGTGGGGCGTGCCACGAAATCGGCGGTCGTGGCGGCCAGTGTCATGATCCTTGCCGCCAACTATCTGCTGACCGAGGTCTTTTTCTCTGCATGATCGAACTGTCGGGCGTACATAAATCCTTTGGTGCCAACCATGTGCTGCGCGGCGTTTCGCTGACCGTTCCCCAAGGGGAAAGCATGGTGATCATCGGCGGGTCGGGCACGGGCAAATCGGTGCTGCTGAAATGCGTTCTGGGTCTGGTGGTGCCGGACGGCGGCACGATCAAGCTGGACGGCGAAGATGTCAGCCATGCCGAGCGCGAGGCGTTTTTGGCCCGCTTTGGCATGCTGTTTCAGGGCGGCGCGCTGTTTGACAGCCTGAAGGTCTGGGAAAACGTGGCCTTTCGGCTGATGCGCGGCGCGACCAAACGCCCCAAGGATGAGGCCCGCGCCATCGCCATTGAAAAGCTGCGCCGCGTGGGTTTGGGGCCGCAGGTCGCCGATCATTTTCCCGCCGAATTGTCGGGTGGCATGCAAAAACGGGTGGGACTGGCCCGCGCCATCGCCGCCGATCCCGAGATCATTTTCTTTGACGAGCCGACCACCGGGCTTGACCCGATCATGTCGGGGGTGATCAATGATCTGATCCGGGAAATCGTGGTAGAGATGGGGGCGACGGCGATGACGATCACGCATGACATGCGCTCCGTTCGCGCCATCGCCGACCGTGTGGCCATGCTGCATGAGGGCGGCATCCGCTGGAGCGGGACGGTGGCCGAAATGGACACGACCCAAGACCCCTATGTCACCCAATTCGTGAACGGCCTTGCGACGGGGCCGATCAACCCGGTTCGCTGATGGACATCGCGCTTTACACCGCTGATCTGTCTTTTCTTTTTGAACACCCCTCTGTCTGGCTGAGCCTTGTTCAGGTTCTGATCGCTGTGATCCCCGTGCTGATCGGTCTGTCGGGATATGCGATGTGGCGCACGGGTGAACGCCATGGCCTGTCGATGATGGTCTGGGTCGCGGGCTATCTGGCCTGGATCTATTGGCCCATTCCGTTCGAAGAAGCCCTGATCCTGCCCGGGCGGATCGTATCGGTCATTCTGTGGGTCTGGCTGGTTCAGGCGTGGCAGCAGCGGTTGCGCTGGCACGAGCCATTGTTGTTGGCGGCCAATTTCCTGACGGCCTGCGCCCTGTTGACCCTGATCATCACCCTTGCCATTGCCACCATCCGCGATGTCATGGATTGGGATCAACCTTCACAATCCGCTGAAATTTTAAGCAACTTGCCCATAGTTTGATCAAAAAGACAGATTTTCATCCGTTCCGGCTGCACTTTTGCCTGCTACCGATGGAACTCATTCGAGATTTTGATATCGAAAGGGACAGGCGTGATGGCGCGCCCAATCTTTGGCCTGTTACTCCCCAGGTGCAGGCAGCGACCTTTTCGGAAGCCGGTATTCTCCTCGATCCTTCCCTTCAGCATTCCGCGCCATCACACCTTTCTCCCTCCCTCTTGACCCTTGACCCGCGCCATAGCACCAAGGGGCATGAAATGGCTGAACCTGACCCTTTTGATCCTTTTTCCGGTTGCGTTGTTTTCGCCCCTGATGCGGGCCGGGCTTTTGCCGATTTTTGGGCTGGATGAAATCTCGGTCATCAGCGGCCTGCAAAGCCTGTGGGGCAGCGATCCGGTTCTGGCCCTGATCGTCACGACGATGGCGGTTTTTGCGCCTCTGCTGAAAACGCTGGGGCTGGCGTTGATCGATTTCAACCTTTTGTCGCCACGGGTTTTGCCTGTCCTGCATGGTCTGGGCAAACTGGCGATGGCCGATATCTTCCTGATTTCGCTTTATATTGTTCTGGTCAAGGGGATGGGGCTGGCGACGGTGGAAACCGCGTGGGGCCTTTATCTTTTTACGGGCTGCGTGCTGCTTAGCCTTTTCCTGTCGCATCACGCGGCCAAGGCCAAGCCTTGATAGCGCGCGTCGTCCGGGCTAGTCCTGCGACATGAGCAAGAACACAGCCTCTTTCACCTGTTCCGCCTGCGGTGCTGTTCACAAAAAGTGGCAGGGTCGCTGCGATTCCTGCGGGGCATGGAATTCGATCGTCGAAGAGGCCCCGCTGTCCTCGGGCCCCAAGGCTTTGGGCGCCAAGGGCCGATCCATTCCCCTGACCGATCTGGCCACCGAAGAATCGCCGCCCCCCCGCGCCGGTTCGGGCATTGCCGAACTTGACCGGGTGCTGGGCGGGGGGCTGGTTCCGGCCTCGGCCATTCTGGTGGGCGGCGATCCGGGCATCGGGAAATCGACCCTTTTGCTGCAAAGTGCGGCAAGCTTTGCCAACAATGGCCTGAAATGTCTGTATATTTCTGGCGAAGAGGCCGCATCTCAGGTGCGGATGCGCGCCCAACGGCTGGGCCTGACCCAATCGCCCGTGGCCCTGGGCGCCGAAACCAATCTGCGCGACATCCTGACCACGCTGGATGAGGAACGCCCCCATCTGGCGATCATCGATTCGATCCAGACCATGTGGCTGGATACGGTCGAGGCGGCCCCCGGTTCGGTCAGCCAAGTCCGCGCCGCCGCGCATGAGCTGGTGACCTTTGCCAAACGGCGCGGGGTTGCCGTGGTCATCGTGGGCCACGTCACCAAAGAGGGGCAAATCGCGGGCCCCCGTGTGGTGGAACATATGGTCGACACGGTCCTTTATTTCGAAGGCGAGCGCGGCCATCAGTTCCGCATCCTTCGGGCCGTGAAAAACCGCTTTGGTCCGGCCGATGAAATCGGCGTCTTTGAAATGACCGGCGCGGGCCTGTCCGAGGTTGCCAACCCATCGGCGCTTTTCCTGTCGGGCCGCGACAGCCCCGCCCCCGGTTCCGCCGTCTTCGCGGGAATCGAGGGCACGCGCCCCGTGCTGACAGAAATTCAGGCCCTTGTCGCCCCCTCAACCCTCGCCAGCCCGCGCCGCACGGTGGTGGGTCTCGACTCGGGCCGCGTCTCGACGATTCTGGCGGTGCTTGAGGCCCGCTGTGGAATCCCCTTTACCGGGCTCGATGTGTTTCTGAATGTGGCCGGTGGCCTGCGTGTTACCGAACCCGCCGCCGATCTGGCCGTGGCCGGAGCGCTGCTTTCCGCCCGCGAAGATGTGGCAATTCCGCCAGACATGGTGCTTTTCGGGGAAATCTCGCTGTCGGGGGCCCTTCGTCCCGTGGGGCAAACCGAAAACAGGTTGAAAGAAGCGTCGAAACTTGGTTTTCAACAGGCCACAATTCCGTCCCGGTCCAAAACCGGGGGGGGCGAGGGTATGCGCTTGCGCGAAATGGCGGATCTGACCGCCTTTGTCGGTGAGATGTTCGGGGCCGGATAGGCACCGCAGGAGAGGTGGGATGGAAGGTTTTACGATCATTGATGCGGTGGCGGCGGGTGTCATCGTCTTGTCCGCCATTCTGGCCTATTCGCGTGGCCTTGTGCGCGAAGCCTTGGCGATTGCTGGCTGGATCGGTGCGGCCATCGCGGCCTTCGTCTTTGCGCCTTCGTTCCAGCCCCTGATCAAGGAACTTCCCGTCGTCGGAGAGTTTCTGGGCAACAGCTGCGAATTGTCGATCATCGGGGCCTTTGCCGCCGTCTTTGCCGTGGGTCTGGTGATCATGGCCCTGTTTACGCCGCTTTTTGCCTCGGTCGTGCAGCGTTCGGCCGTGGGGGGCGTTGATCAGGCGCTTGGCTTTCTTTTTGGCGTCGCGCGGGGCGTCCTCCTCGTCGCCGTGGCCTTTATCGTCTATGACCGTGCGATGGGGTCCAATGCGGTTCCCATGGTTGACGGGTCCCGCTCGGCCAAGGTCTTTGCCACCTTTCAAACCAACATCGACGATAAAATCCCCGCCGATGCCCCGGGTTGGATCATGGCCCGTTACAACGACTTGACCGCTATCTGCGCCAAGCCTTCGGGCACCTGAGGCTGCGGGCCCCTCGCCCCTTTTCCGCCGCAACGCAGCAAAGTGAACAAAAATCCATTTTCCGCACGTGACAGCGGCGTGACACTGGCCTAAACGGGGGGCGACACAGCCCAAGATGGAGTCGCCCCATGCGCCCCTTCCTCTCGCATCCGTTCGACGACGACAAACTCAAGGAGGAATGCGGGATCTTCGGCGTCATCGGCCTGACCGATGCGGCGAATTTCGTGGCCCTCGGCCTGCACGCCCTGCAACATCGCGGGCAAGAGGCCGGCGGCATCGTCAGCTATCATCCCGACCACGGCTTCAACTCGGCCCGCCGGTTCGGCTATGTGCGCGACAATTTCACCAAAGCCGATGTGATGGCCACCCTGCCCGGCGAACTGGCCATCGGCCATGTGCGCTATTCGACCGCCGGGTCCAAGGGCGCGACAGCCATTCGCGACGTGCAGCCCTTCTTCGGCGAATTCTCGATGGGCGGCTGCGCCGTGGCCCATAACGGCAACCTGACCAACGCTGCCCAATTGCGCCGCGATCTGATCGAACGCGGATCGATCTTCCAATCCTCCTCGGATTCGGAATGCATCATCCATCTGATGGCGCGCTCGATGCAGAAGAACCTGTCCGAACGCATCAAGGATGCGCTGCGGGCCTGCGAAGGGGCCTTTTCCGTCGTCGCCATGACCCGCACCAAACTGATCGGCGTGCGCGATCCGCTGGGCGTGCGTCCGCTGGTCTTGGGCCGTCTGGGCGATCATGGCTGGGCCCTGTCGTCGGAAACCTGCGCGCTCGACATCATCGGCGCCGAATTCGTCCGCGAAATCGAACCGGGCGAAATGGTGGTGATCGAAGGCAACAAGATCATCTCTTCGCGCCCCTTCCACCCGGCCGTTTCGCGCTTTTGCATCTTTGAACAGGTCTATTTCTCGCGCCCCGACAGCATC
>JALQUQ010000090.1:0-8832 GCA_023263735.1 Paracoccaceae bacterium
CTCTTCCTCGGTCTCGCCCGGATAGCCGACGATAAAGGTCGACCGCAGGGTCAGATCCGGGCAAACCGAGCGCCATGCCGCGATTTCATCCAGCGTTTTGGCTGCGGCCGCCGGGCGGGCCATCCGGCGCAGCGTTTCGGGATGGGCGTGCTGGAACGGGATATCCAGATAGGGCAGGATCAGCCCTTCGGCCATCAGCGGGATCAGGTCGCGCACATGCGGATAGGGATAAACGTAGTGCAGGCGGACCCACGGCTTTTGATCGCCGCCAAGCCGCCCCAATTCGCGGGCCAGATCGGTGATGTGGGACCGAACCTCAGCCCCTTTCCACGGGGAAAGGTCATGTTTGCGGTCCACCCCATAGGCAGAGGTGTCTTGTGAAATGACCAGCAGTTCGCGCACCCCCGCCTCGACCAGCTTTTCCGCCTCGCGCAGGATGGCATGGGCGGGGCGGCTGACCAATTTGCCGCGCATGTCGGGGATGATGCAGAACTTGCACTTGTGGTTACAGCCTTCCGAGATTTTCAGATAGCTGTAATGGCGGGGGGTCAGGCTGACCCCGGTTGCGGGCAAGAGATCGATGAACGGATCGGGCGCGGGCGGAACCGCCTTGTGAACGGCATCCAGCACGGCCTCGTATTGATGCGGGCCAGTGACGGCCAGTACCTTGGGATGCGCGCCGGTGATGTATTCGGGTTCGGCGCCAAGGCAGCCGGTGACCAGAACCCGGCCGTTTTCGCGCAACGCCTCGCCAATCGCTTCCAGGCTTTCGGCCTTGGCGCTGTCAAGAAAGCCGCAGGTGTTGACGATGACCGCATCGGCCCCTTTGTAATCGGGGCTGATCGCGTAGCCTTCGGCCCGCAGCCGGGTCAGGATGCGTTCGCTATCGACCAGCGCCTTGGGGCACCCCAACGAGACCATTCCGATGGTAGGCTGGCCGGGGCGTGCGGTTTCGTCGAAGCGGGGCTTCGGGGCAAGGTCGGGGCGGAGGTTCGGCGGGTTTTGCGACATGCGCGTCATATACGGCAGATTCGATGCGCCGAACAGGGGGGAGGTGCAGGGGAAACCCGCCTCAGCCGGCGCCCACCCGCCCACCCTGCCGGCTTCGGCGGGTTTGGCGCTGCGCGCCGATTGCGCCCTGAGGCGCGCCCTCAGCTTCGGCAGGGAGTTGCCTATGATACTGCGGCAAAGAGCGGGTTTTGGCAGGATGGTTGAAACGATGGGCCATTGGGGCCTAGACTCGCGGGAAAACAGTCACGAGTGGCCGCACGGATGGCCGGGGCAGGGAATGCGATGCGTTGGGCGATCAGATCGGTAATGGCTTTGGCGCTGCTGGCGGTTTTGCTGGTGGGAGCGGTGTTTCTGATCCCGGCGGATCAGGTTGCCCGTGTGGCGATCGATCGGTTCCAGGCGATTAGCGGTCGAACCCTGACGCTGTCGGGGGCGGTGCGCCCCACGCTTTGGCCGACGCTGGGGGTCAAGACCGGCCCGATTTCGATCTCGAACGCGGAGTGGTCGAAAGAGGGCCCGCTTTTGTCGGCGGAAGCGCTGGAAATCGGTCTGGATTTTCAGGCCTTGATCGACGGGAAGGTGCGGATTACGGCCCTGCGCGCGATCAGCCCGCGCCTGATGCTGGAGCGGGCCAAGGACGGGCGGGCCAATTGGGTCTTCGACGGGGCCCAAGGGGGAACTGCGGCGGGAGCGGGAGCGGGGGGCAGCGACAGCACGCCTTTCACGCTGGACATGGCGGAGCTGTCGGATGGCGCGATACGCTTTGTCGATCATGGGACGGGGCGGACCCTGTCGTTGGCGGCGTTGGAAGGCACGGTGCGGATTCCGTCGTTCACCGGCCCGGCGGACGCGACCCTTGCCGCCGAAGTCAACGGCCAGCCGATCACGGCCCGGGTGGCGCTTGCGGAATTCGCGCCCTTTCTGGAGGGGCGACTGGTGGGAGTTGAGCTTGGGCTGACCGCAGGACAGGCGCAGATCGACTTTTCCGGGCGGTTTGGCTGGAACCCCATGACGGCGGAGGGTCGGATCGATGGTGATTTGGCCGACCTGTCGGAACTGTCCCGGGTGGTGGGGATGGTGCGGCCCGCTTTGCCCGCGGGGCTGGGGGCCAAGGGTGTGGCGCTGCACGGCAATCTGACCGTGACCAAAGCGGCCAGCCTGCATCTGCGCGATGGACAGATGCAACTGGATCAAAATGCGCTGAGCCTTGACGCCGATCTGACGACCAAGGGCGACCGGCCGAAACTGGTGGCCTCGATCGCGGCGCCGCAATTCCTGTTTGGTCAAAGCCAAAATCTAGGGCAGGGCGGGGGCAGCGGTTCGTCTGATGGAGTCAAGGGGTGGTCGACCGCGCCCATCGATGTCAGTGGTTTGGGGGCCATCGATGCCGAGGTCGGCTTTTCGGCGGATGCGGTTCAGGTGGGCACGCTAAAGCTGGGGCCAACCCGCGCCAAGATGGTGCTGGACCGGGCGCGGGCCGTCTTTGACCTGCGTCAGGTCAGCGCCTATGACGGGCGGGTCAGCGGGCAATTCGTGCTGAACGCGCGGGGCGGGCTGTCGGCCGGGGGCGATTTGCAGCTTGCCGGATTGTCGATGCAGGCGCTGCTGGGCGATCTGATGGGGTATAACCGTCTGATTTCGCGCGGGGATATGGCGATCAAGTTTCTGGCGGTCGGCAATTCCATGGATGAGCTGATGCGATCCTTGTCCGGGTCTGGGCGCGTGGTGCTGGGGAAGGGCGAGCTGTTGGGGCTGGATATCGCTGGCATGCTGCGCACCCTCGACTCTGGCTTTGTGGGAGAGGGGCAAAAGACCATCTTTGACGGTGTTTCGGCCACTTACACCATGGACAAGGGCGTTTTGTTCAACCCCGATCTGCAATTTTCCGCCCCCTATGTCACGGCAACCGGGGCTGGTGAGTTGGGGATCGGGGCGCAGACCTTGAATTACCGCCTGCGGCCGACGGCTTTGGCATCGATTGATGGCACGGGCGGGGTGATGGTGCCCCTGCTGATCACGGGCACGTGGTCGAACCCCAAATTCCGGTTGGATCTGGAAGGTATCGCCAAGGAAAAGCTGGCGGCCGAGGCAAAGGCGCTGGAAGAGCGCGCCCGGGCCGAGGCGAAAGCCGCCGAAGCCAAGGCCAAGGCCGAATTGGAGCGCAAGGCGCAGGAGGAATTGGGCGTTGTGCGGCAAGAGGGGGAATCTCTGGAAGACGCCGCAAAACGCCGGGCGAAAGAGGCGCTGGATGCCGAGGCGGCGCGCTTGCTGAACCGCTTGTTGCCAGGGGGGAATTGATGGCGCGGTTTGGCCTGTGCCCATCGGGCGATGGCCCCCTTGCCCACTGGGCGAAAGGGGGCTGTCGATTTTTGGGCTGTTCCGGCCTTCCACAGGCCCCGTCCCGCCAATCAACGCGGAACGCAAAAAGGCGCCCGTTTGGGCGCCTTTTCGTAACCTCTGGCGATTTGCGGCTTAGCGGCGACGGTCGCGGCGCGAGCTCATCGGTTGGAAGGCCACGCTGACATGCGCCTCACAATAGGGTTTGCCGGCAACGCTGGGCAGACCGCAGAACCAGAAATCATCGGTTGCCGGGTCGCCGATCGGCCATTTGCAGGTGCGTTCGGTCAGTTCCATCAACGACAGCTTGCGCGCGCGCTTTTCCACTTCGCGCACATTGGCCAGCGCCTCCGGGCTGATTTCATTCAGGCTTGGCTGCGGGGGCAGCGGTTGTCCGGCGGGAACGATGGCCTTGCGAATGGGCATGGGCATCACGTTCGACGGCGCGGCAGCCGGGGCAGGGCGCTCGACCGGCGCAGGGCGCGCGGCGGCGGCAGGTGCCGGTTGTTCGGCCACGGGGGGTGCCGTCACGCGCGGTTCTGGCGCGGGGCGAATTTCCACGACCGGCTCTTCGACGCGGGGGGGCGCGACGGGCGCAGCGGCCGGTGGCGGTGCGACCTCTTCCTCGTCCTTGCCGTTGCCTGCACGGTTGGACAGGCCCAGCCGGTGCACTTTGCCAATCACGGCATTGCGGGTGACCCCGCCCAATTCCTTGGCGATCTGGCTGGCCGACTGGCCCTCGGCCCACATGCGCTTGAGCGTCTCGACGCGCTCGTCCGTCCAGGACATGGCAAACTCCGCTTTCCCGCTGATCGGTCTATTTTAGCTGTGACGGTACGGGATACAAGGCGCGGCGTGCGGGATCAAGCCATTGGGCGGCGTGTGGGGCAAGAATTCAGGCGTGGATTGCATGTTTTCCACGAAAGCCCATAGGTTTTTTTCCGGATTGCTATTCTAGATTGACTTTTTGGGTCTGTCGCGACACAAGACGCGCATGATCACCGAGACCCGCCTTACCCGACGTCCCCGACGCTTCTGAGCGTTCGATCTGCCCTGCCCGGGCGATGCGCCGCATCTTTGGGCTCTCTCTTTACATTGACACCTCCCCAAGCCAGCCGTTACGGCTAGGGCTTGATCTATGAAGGGCAATTGCCATGATTTCTGCCGTTCTCCCCACCTATAACCGTGCTCCCCTTGCGTTTGTCAAAGGCGAAGGAAGCTGGCTGACTGCCGAGGATGGGAACCGATATCTGGATCTGGGCGCGGGTATTGCCGTCAACGCGCTTGGCCATGCACATCCCGATCTGGTCAAGACCCTGACCGAACAGGCGCAAAAGCTGTGGCACGTGTCCAACGTCTACAAGATCCCCGAGCAGGAAACCCTTGCCCAGATGCTGACGGATCGGACCTTTGCCGATACCGTGTTCTTTACCAATTCGGGGACCGAGGCGGCCGAACTCGCGATCAAGATGGCGCGCAAATACTGGTACGAAAAAGGCCAGCCCGAGCGGACCGAGATCATCGCCTTTGAAGGCGCCTTCCATGGCCGCTCGACCGGGGCCATCGCTGCGGCCGGGTCGGAAAAAATGGTCAAGGGCTTTGGCCCCTTGATGCCGGGCTTTACCCATCTGAAATGGGGCGATCACGATGCCCTGCGCGCCGCGATCACCGAAAAGACCGCCGCCGTCATCATCGAACCCATTCAGGGAGAGGGCGGCATTCGGATCGTGCCCGATCAATGCCTGAAAGGCCTGCGCGATTTGTGCGACAGCACGGGCACCCTGTTGATCCTGGACGAGGTGCAATGTGGCATGGGCCGGACGGGGCGTCTTTTCGCCCATGAATGGGCAGGGATTACCCCCGATATCATGATGGTGGCCAAAGGCATCGGCGGCGGTTTCCCGCTGGGGGCCGTGCTTGCGACCGAAAGCGCCGCTTCGGGCATGATCGCGGGCACGCATGGGTCGACCTATGGGGGCAACCCGCTGGCCTGTGCGGTCGGGGCAACGGTGCTGAGCATCGTGTCCGAGCCTGCGTTTCTGGATCAGGTGTCGCGCACCGCATCGGCCCTGCGTCAGGGGCTTGAGGGGCTGGTCGCAAGCCACCCCACGGTGTTCGAGGCGGTGCGCGGTCTGGGCCTGATGCTGGGTCTGAAGTGCAAGCTGCCGAATACCGATGTGGTCAAGGCCGGCTATGACGAAAAGGTTCTGACCGTCGCTGCGGCCGACAATGTCTTGCGTCTGTTGCCGGCGCTGAACCTGACCGAAACCGACGTGGCCGAGGCGCTCCGCCGTCTTGATGCTGCGGCCACGGCGCTGGAACAGGCGTGATCTCAACGGTGCGGCCCGTCCGCACCCTCCTTGCCCGCCGGGTTGCATGATCCCATGGGGCGCAAAGCCAGATGAATATGATGAAACACTTTCTCGATATCCACACCACAGATGCCGCCGAATTGCGGCACATGATCGACACCGGATTGGCCATGAAGCGGGCCCGCGGTGGTCGCCCAAAGGGCGCCCCGGATGACGATCAACCGCTCAAGGGCCATATGGTCGCGCTGATCTTTGAAAAACCCTCGACCCGTACCCGTGTCAGCTTTGACGTCGGTGTGCGCCAGATGGGCGGCGAAACCATGGTTCTGTCGGGCAAGGAAATGCAGCTGGGCCATGGCGAGACGATTGCCGACACGGCCCGGGTTCTGTCGCGCTATGTCGATCTGATCATGATACGGACCTTTGAAGAGCAGACCCTGCTGGAAATGGCCGAACATGCGACCGTGCCCGTGATCAACGGCCTGACGAACCGCACCCATCCGTGCCAGATCATGGCCGATGTGATGACCTATGAAGAACACCGCGGCCCGATCAAGGATCGCAAGGTGGTGTGGTCGGGCGACGGCAACAATGTGTTTGCAAGCTTTGCCCATGCCGCGGGGCAGTTCGGCTTTGACCTGACCTTTTCGGGGCCCGAGACGCTGAACCCCGAGGCGGCCTGCCTTGACTTTGCAGCCGCGAAAGGCCGGCCTGTCACGATCGAACGCGATCCGTTCAAGGCGATGGCCGGGGCCGATCTGGTTGTCACCGACACCTGGGTCAGCATGCACGATCCGGAAAGCGCCAAGGAACGCCGTCACAACCAGTTGCGCGCCTATCAGGTCAATGAACATCTGATGTCGCTGGCCAAGCCCGACAGCCTGTTCATGCATTGCCTGCCCGCCCATCGCAACGACGAGGTCACGAGCGCCGTCATGGATGGCCCGCATTCGGTGATCTTTGACGAGGCCGAAAACCGCCTGCACGCGCAAAAGGCCGTGATGCGCTGGTGCCTTGGCCGCTAAGCCCAAACCGTTCCGGCGGGGCGCGGAATTTTAGATAAAATTCCGGCAATTTTCTTGATCAAGAAAATTGGCCCCGCCGTGGCGTTCGGCCTGGGGCTTGACGCCTAATCCAGCCGGTGCTTCAGGATCAGGGGGATCACCAGATCCTCTTCATCGCTCAGATGCCGCAGCATGAACCGTTCGAACGGGTCCAGCGTTTCGATCAGCCGGGCGCCGTCGGTCCGGTCGGGTTTTGCCGCCTGCAACAGGCCATTGGCCGCCGTGACAAAGCCATCGATCATATGATGCAGGTGATCGTGATCCCTGTCCAAGAGGTCAAAGCCACGCTCCATCCGGGGTTCAAGCCGTTGCATTTGCGGGAAATAGGCGGAATCCTCGATCTGATGATGGCCGGTCAGGTCTTGCACCAGATGCGAGCCCAGTCGCGCCAGACGGGGGCGCCATTGATCGGGGTCGAGCCGCCCCTCGGCCACCGCCACCGCATCGTCACGCAGCAGGGTCATCAGTTTGCGAAAGGCCAGATGACGGTCAAGCCAAAAGGCGGCCAGCCCATGGAAGCCCGGATTTTCCGGCCACAACTGCCGCGGAAAGGCGTCCAGCAGGGTCACCAGATCGGCGGGCAGGGCGGTTCGATCGAAATCGGATGTCACGGAGAGGGCCTTTTCTTATTCACCTTCGGCCAAGGGGGCCGGATCGGATGGCAGTGTCGTGAGGGGGCTTGACCTTTGCCCTGTGGCCGGTGCCAATCACGCACGTTTCACCCGGGAGCCCCCAAACGATGTACCGTCAATCTGCCCCAGTTTACGACCGCTTTCTTGCCAATCTTTCCAAGATTTTGGAAAAGACCGAAGAGCATTGTGCCGCCACCGGCATCAAGCCCGAGGTTTTCATGGGCTTGCGCCTGTTCCCCGACATGTTCCCCTTGGCGCGGCAGGTGCAATTGGCCTGTGATTTTGCCGCCCGGGGTGTCGCCCGCCTGTGCGGCGCCGAACCGAAGAGCTTTCCCGATACGGAAACGACGCTGGCCGAATTGCAGGGTCGCATCGCCGCCGCGCGCGCCTATATCGCGGAATTCGGGCCCGATCAGTTTGACGGCGCCGCGACCCGTGCCATCCACCTCAAGCTGCGGATGATGGAACTGAACCTGACGGGCGAGGATTTCCTGCACACCTATTCGATGCCGCAGTTCTTTTTCCATGTGACCACGGCCTATGACATTTTGCGCGCCAATGGCGTGGCTTTGGGCAAGCGCGATTACATGGGCGGTTGATCCGCTGGGCCCCTGACCGCGGTTGCGGCGGTCAGGGGTGCTGTCTTAGTGGCCGGATTTGTCTTGCAGATTGTCGGCGCCCTTGGCGTGGTGGGCCATCGAGGCGACAAACAGCAGGAGCAGCGACAGCGCGCCATAGGTCATGCGATATCCGAAATGTTCGGCGGCAAAGCCGATCGAGGCGGGCGCGATCAAAATCCCGGCATAGCCAACCATGGCCACCGTCGAAATGCCCACACCTGCGGGCAGTCCGGGGTAGTTGCCAGCGGCCGAGAACATGATCGGGACAAGGTTGGCCACCCCAAGACCGGCAAAGCAAAAGGCGGCGATTGCCAACCCGTCTGCCGGGGCGATCGATGCGACCAGCAGACCCGCCGCCGCGACCAAACCAGAAATGCGCAGCGTGCGGACGGCCCCGAACCGGTTGCGCACCCCGTCGCCCACGAAACGCATCGCCGCCATCGATCCGGAAAAGAATGCAAATCCCAATCCGGCGACAAAGGGGGTCGACCCGAATTCCCCGGCGATGAAGAGGGCGGCCCAGTCCAGAACCGCGCCTTCTGGAATCATCGAGAACAGGCACATGACCCCCAAGAGCCACAGCCCGGCTTCCCGAGGAAGGAGGCTGGTTTTCTTAGGTGCCTCATCGTCCGAGGTCGCCGCAGGCTGCGGTTCGCTTTTGATCTGGGGCAGCGCGATCAGAACGATGACCAGTGCCGCACCCATCGCAATGAAGACCTGCGCCAGATAGCCGTAATGCTGCAGCAACCATGCGCCGCTGGCCCCGCCGATAAACCCGCCAAGGCTCCAGAACCCGTGCGAAGAGGACATGATCGCCCGGCCCAGCCGACGCTCGATATCGACGGCATTGGCATTC
>JALQUQ010000090.1:8842-9245 GCA_023263735.1 Paracoccaceae bacterium
AGCCGATGACCGCGCCCATCAGCGCCATGGCGGGGGCCAGCGTATACAGATTGGGGGCAAGGATCACCAAAGGCAGCGCCATGACCGAGGCCAGTGCGAAAAACCGCACCATGGCCACCACGCCAAAGCGGTTGATCAGGCGGCCCGCAAACATCATCGAACTGATGGCCCCGATGCCCAGCACCAGAATCAACAGGCCCAGCACCGTTTCCGAAATCTGATGGCGGGGCAACAAGAGCGGGATCTGGGGGGCCCAGATGCCCATGATAAGCCCGTTTACGAAAAACATGGCAGCAACGGCCCAACGGGCACGGCGAGCTTCATTCTGTGTCATTGCGGTCCTCTTTCCCTTGGTCGCATGCTTACCCAGTCACGCGAAATTGGGAAAGGGCCGTTACCGCAA
>JALQUQ010000091.1 GCA_023263735.1 Paracoccaceae bacterium
CAGGCGAGCTGCTTCCACTTTCATTGCGTCTTCGGTTAGTTGGATGGCCTCACGTTCTTTCACCGCCAAGTTGTTGTCTCGCTTGAACTCTATTTCCTGTGCCTGCTTTTACTTTTGCAAGACTATCCGTTCTCGGAGCTCTGCTACTGACATTTCATCTAGTATTCCGTGGCCTCCATTTTCTGACGGATCGTAACCCGGAAATTTGCTTATCGGTATCCTTTCATGGTCGTGTTGAAGCTTGATTTACGATTGCAGCTGGTTCATCCTGTACTCTTCCTCCTCGCCTTTGCGTTTAAACACATCCTCCATGGTTTGCACCAGGTGGTCTCTCTTCTCCCGATTAGCGGCTTCCAGTTCTTTTTTTGCTGATCGTGCGTTGTTCTGACAGCTGTGAATGCCCTCAATTGTGGTCCGATTTTTCTGCCTCAGCTCCTCAGCGTCTCTATATTTGCCCTCGAGCATAGTTTCAAGTTGGTCCTTCATTTCCTGTGCATTCTTCTGTTTGGCGCTGGTTCAGGGCGATCAGCTTTGGCTGCGGGGCGAGATTTTGCGCCCCGATGGATCGCTTTCCCTGACCGGGGAGCGGCGGGGGAGTGCGGCGGATGGCGTCGCGCTGGGCCGCGATCTGGCTGAGGAATTGCTGGGTCACGCGGGCCCGGATTTCTTTAGCTGGAAGGGCTGAGCGCCACCGGAAACGGGCGCAGGGTATCCAGCGCCCACAGGCCGATGGCCCCCAGCATGGCAATGCCCGCGCCGATGATCGACACGGTGCCATAGCTGCCCAAGGCCGCCCCGATGGCAAAGGCCGCTGCGGCAAACCCGTCACCCACCAGCTTTTGCAGGCTCATCAAGGCGGCGGCGGTGCCGGGCTGGGTGGACATCAGATCCTGATAATAGGAAATCGGCAGGATCAGCATGGCCGATCCGCCCATGCCCGCCGCCAGCGGCAAGACCCAGACCCATGGCGAGCCCGCCAGAACGGGCAAAAGCAAAAGGTGGGTCAGGTAAAGCACCGTGCCGATCACGATCAGCTTGGCCCGCTGGATATGGCCCAGATAGCGCGAGAGGAGGAGCATGAAGGGCACCTCCCATCCGGCGACGGCGCCGAAATACAGCGCCACGTCAGAGGGGCCGCGGCCCGCCGTTTCCTCGAACACCAGCGAGGTGATGGCCATATAAAGGATGCCGGACGAGGCAACCGCCCCCATGCACAAAAGCCGCAAGGAAACGGTTGGCCGGGCCAGTTGGCGCAGGGCCTGCGACAGGCGCAGCCCCGACGGCCGGTCTTGCCAACTGGTGGTGCCATCCTTGGGCCAATGCCGCGCGATGATGACCACCAGCGCAAGGCTGGCCAAGGAACTGGTCACGAACAGCGACATGACCGACGCGCCCTTGGCAAAGGCGATGGTCCAGAAGCCCAGCATGATCAGAAAGGCAATCGACATGGCCGAGCGGACGATCGACTGAATCGCCTCGCGCTGATGCGGATAGGCGAAGGAGGCCAGACGGTTGAGCGCAAAGGTCTGGCCAAAAAGCGACCCGGCCGCAGGCAGCAGCAGGCCCACCGCCAGAACAAAGACCAAGGGCGTGGGAAAGGCCACCATCAGGGCCGACCCCAAAAGCCCGACAATGGCCGTGACCAAGGCGACCAGACGGCGATTGGCGCGCTGGTCCGAGACGATGCCCGCATAAAGCGACGCCGTCACCCCCGCCGCCGATTGCAGCACCATGACCAGCGCAAACTGATTATGGCTGAGGCCCAGACGGTCGATCCCGATCAGCGATTGATAGGGGTAGACCGATGCGTTGATGCAGCCCATCAGCCCGATATTGGCCGAGAGCATGCGGAACACCGGTGTTGTCAACACCCGCTGAAAGGCGTTCATGACGGGATGACCTTGCCCGGGTTCATGCGGTTGTCGGGGTCAAGCGCTTGTTTGATCGCGCGCATCACGTCCAGCGCGACCGGGTCCTTGCGCCGGGCCATCGACGCCTTTTTTGACAGGCCAACCCCATGTTCGGCCGAGAACGAGCCGTTGAGTTCGGCCACCACATCCTCGACCGCTTCGACCACCTGATCATAAAGGTCGTGGCTGTCAGAGCTGGGGAAGGCGGTGAAATGAAGATTGCCATCGCCCAGATGCGCGACAATCACGGTGCTGGCGGTCGGGTCCAGTTTGGCCAACCGGTCGTGGATGCGGGTGATAAAGGTTTCGGCCTTGTCCAGCGGCACGGCAATGTCGGTATCGACAAAGGGGCGCACGGCAAAGGTGATTTCGGCGGCGGCTTCGCGGCGTTCCCACATGGCGCGGCGCTGTTGATGGGTTTGCGCAAGGATGGCATCGGTGACGAGCCCCTGTTCCATCAGATCGGCCAAAGCCGATTCCAGCAGATCGTTCAGGGGCAAGGTGCCATCGTCGGCCGGGGTGGTCAGGTTCGGGGCCGTGGCCCCCAGTTCGACAAGGATCGTCACCTCGGGGATCGGATCAAAGGGCAGGCCCAGATCGGGGCGGACCTGCGCCAAACGCCGCGCATAGGTGGCGGGCATGAATTCAAACGCCTCGACCAGCCCGCCGGTCGCCTCTTGCAGGCGGTTGAGCAGGGTCAGGGCATCGGACAGGCCGCGCAGCGCCAGCGTGGCGGTGGCATAGGCCTTGGGCGCGGGAACCAGTTTCATCACGGCAGCGGTGATGATGCCCAGCGTGCCCTCGGCCCCGATGAACATGTCTTTCAGATCATAGCCCGAATTGTCCTTGTGCAGTTCGGACATCAGGTTCAGCACGCGGCCATCGGCCAGCACCACCTCAAGCCCCAGACACAGGGCGCGGGTGGAGCCGTACCGCAGCACGTTGGACCCGCCCGCATTGGTTGAAAGAACGCCGCCGATCATGGCCGAACCGCGCGCGCCGAACCACAGCGGAAAGTAAAGCCCGTGGCGTTCGGCGGCGTCATGCAGCGACGACAGCACCACCCCGGCCTGCACCTGCGCGGTGCGCGCCGCGGGGTTGATGGCGACGATCTTGTTCATCCGCTCAAGGCTGATCATCAACCCGCCTTGGGTAAAGGTGGCCCCGGTCAGCCCGGTATTGCCCGAAACGGGAACGACGGGCACGCCATGCCGCGCGGCGATGCGCAGGCATTCTGCCACCTCGGCGGTGGAGGAGGGCCGCACAACGGCCACAGGGTCCGAGGTGTAGCGCCCGGTCCAGTCTTTTGCGAACCGGGCTGTATCTGCCCCTGTGAACACGTTTGCTTCACCCAAGAGTTGGGTCAGATCCAAGATCAAAGACATGGCGAATTCCAAATGAGACCTGCATGGGATGGCCCGTTTTATCGACCGCCGCAAGCCCCGGAGGGCCAGAAAAGAAAGGGCCTGCGCTTCTGCGCTTGACCTTTGTGCAGGGGTTTCGCAAAGGTTAGATGGGTATCTAACCTTTGGGGTCATTTCATGTCATTTTTTACGGCGATCCGGGTGGCGGGTCTGGCGGTGTCGGTGCTTGCCTCTCCGGTCTGGGCACAGGATCTGGCGGCGCCAACGGCCGGGGCTTATCAGCTTGATCTGGGCCACACGCGGCTGTTGTTCCGGGTCAGCCATCTGGGCTTTTCCAACTATACCGCGATGTTCACCGATCTGTCGGCCGATCTGGCCTTTGACCCCGAAGCGCCCGAAACGATGGCCGTCAAGGCGGTGGTCAAAACCGGATCGCTGGAGACGCATTACCCCGACCCCGCGCTGAATTTCAACGGCGTCCTGACCGGGGCCGAATTTCTGGATGCGGCGCAATATCCCGAGATCACGTTTCAATCGACCGCCGTCAAACTGACGGGCGATCACACCGCCGAGGTGACCGGGGATTTGACCCTGCATGGGGTGACCAAGCCGATGGTGCTGGCGGTCAGCTATAATGGCGGGTGGGATGACATGCCGATGGATGCGGGCGCGCGGATCGGGTTTTCGGCCACCGGGGCCTTTAATCGGTCGGATTATGGGGTTGGGTTTGGCGTGCCAGCGCCCGGCACCACCATGGGGGTCAGCGACCGGGTCGAGGTCATTCTGGAATCGGAATTCATCCGCCCCCGCCCGGCGCAGTGATCATTTGACCCGGGCGGCCAAGTCCACCAGATGCGGGCCAAGGTTGCCGGTGATGATCTTGACCCCTTGGGCATTGGGGTGAATGCCGTCGGGTTGCATATAGGGGCTCAGTTGCGCCGGATCGGTTGCATCGGGCACCAACAGCCCGAAATAGCTGTCGATGTGCAGCGCCCCGAATTCGGCGGCAAGATCGGCGTAGATCCTGTCGAAATTCTGTTTGTAGTCGGGCCCGAAATTGCCCGGCGCCTTCATCCCGATCAGCAGGACGGGCATGGCGCGGGCCTGCGCCTCGGTCAGGATGGCGTGCAGATTGGCGCGGGTTTCTTCGGGGGGCAGCCCGCGCAGCAGATCGTTGCCGCCCAAAAGCACCATCATCGCAGCCGGATTGTCGCCCAAGGCCCAAGCCAGCCGCGATGCGCCACCGGCCGAGGTGTCGCCCGACACGCCCGCGTTGATCACCACAACGTCCTTGCCGTTTTCGGCAAGCCATGCGTTCAGTTGGGGAACCAGACCTTCGGCATCGTTCAGCCCGTACCCTGCTGTCAAACTGTCCCCGAGTGCCAAAATGCGCACAGGTTCTGCCCAAGCGGCGGAAATCGGTAACAGAAGCGTGAGGGTGAGGTTGCGGGCCAGACGCAACGCGCCATATCCGAAAGAGACAATCGTTGGGGACAGGTTCATGACAAATTCCGTGCTGGCGTTAAAGGCTGCGCTGCTGACATTAGATGGAAACGCCGGGCCTGTGGATATCCTGAAAGGGATCGATCTGTCGATCAGCCGTAACGAAACCGTGGGGTTGGTCGGTCCTTCGGGGTCGGGCAAATCGTCTCTCCTGATGCTTATGGGTGGGCTGGAACGGGCGACGGGGGGCAGCGTCCTTGCGTTGGGTCAGGATCTGACCACGATGGACGAAGACCAACTGGCCCGGTTCCGTCGTCAGAATATGGGGGTGGTGTTTCAATCTTTCCACCTGATGCCCACGATGACGGCCTTGGAAAATGTCGCGGTGCCGCTGGAACTGGCCGGGGTGGCCGATGCCTTTGACCGCGCGGCAGAGGAATTGGATCGGGTTGGCCTTGGGGCGCGCAAGGGCCATTATCCCAGCCAGATGTCGGGGGGCGAGCAGCAGCGCGTGGCCTTGGCCCGCGCCGCCGCCCCGCGCCCCGCGATCCTTTTGGCCGACGAGCCGACGGGCAATCTGGATGGCGAAAACGGCCGTGCGATCATGGACCTGCTGTTTGGGTTGCGCGATGCGCATGGGTCAACGCTGGTGCTGGTGACGCATGCGCCGGAACTGGCCGAGCGCTGTGACCGTGTGGTGCGGCTGGCCGATGGCCGAATTGTCGAGGACATGCAGCGCAAGGCGGCCGCCGAATGAACCCTTGGTCCTTGGCATGGCGCATTGCGCGCCGGGAATTGCGCGGTGGGTTGCGCGGGTTTCGCGTGTTTCTGATCTGTCTGTCGCTGGGCGTGATGGCGATTGCCGCCGTGGGCATGGTGCGGTCTGCGATCGAAGCCGGGTTGCGCGATCAGGGCAGCGTGCTTTTGGGCGGCGATGCGGCGATGGAATTCACCTATCGCAAGGCCGCGCCCGAAGAATTGGACTATATCGAACAGATTTCAACCGCGCGGTCCGAGGTGATCGATTTCCGGTCGATGGCGGTTTACGGCGATGACACGGCGCTGACGCAGGTCAAGGCGGTGGATGATGCCTATCCGCTGGTGGGGACGGTGGTGATCGAGCCCGCGATTGCGCTGGCCGATGCCTTTGCGCTCACGGCAGACGGGGTGCCCGGTGCCGTTCTTGACCGGATTCTGGTCGACCGGTTCGGGCTGGAATTGGGGCAACGGTTCAAGCTGGGCTTGCAAGAGTTTCAACTGAATGCGGTGCTGGTGCGCGAACCCGACAGTGCGACCCAAGGGTTCACGCTGGGGCCCCGCACGTTGGTTTTGTCCAAGGATCTGGCCAATTCGGGGTTGATCGGGCCGGGGTCTTTGTTCGAAACGACCTATCGGATGGTGCTGCCGCCCGGCACCGATCTGGCCACCCTGCGCCAAGAGGCCGAGGCCAAGCTGACCGACAAGGGCATGCGTTGGCAAGACAGCCGCCGCGCCACGCCGGGGGTTGAACGGTTTGTCGATCGGATGGGGTCGTTTCTGATCCTTGTCGGTCTGGCCGGATTGGCCGTGGGCGGTGTGGGCGTTTCTGCCGCCGTGCGCGCCTCTCTGGAGGGCAAGATCGCCACCATCGCGACGCTGAAAACCTTGGGGGCCGATGGGGCGACGGTGTTTCGCATCTATCTGTTGCAGATCGGCGTGCTGGCCGTGGCGGGGGTTGGGCTGGGGTTGGTGCTTGGTGTGGCCTTGCCCTTGGCTCTGGCCCCGCTGATCGCGGCGATGCTGCCCTTGCCCGTGGTCTTTGCACCCTATCCGCAGCCTTTGGCCGAAGCGGCGTTTTACGGTATTCTGGCGGCGTTTCTGTTCAGCCTTTGGCCCTTGGCGCAGGCGCGGGTGATCCGGGCGGCGGCGCTGTATCGGGGGGCCGGTCGGGCGGTTTGGGCCGGATGGCCGGCGGCCTTGACCATCGCGGCGCTGACGGGTGCCTTGGTGGGCGGGGCGGTGCTGTTTTCCGGTGTGCCGACGCTGGCCTTGGGCGCTGCGGGTGGCGTGGCCGGGTCACTGGTCGTTTTGTATGTGGCGGCCATCGGTTTGCAGCGGCTGGCCAAACGCCTGTCGCATGGCCGTTTGGCCCGTGGGCGGATCGCGCTGCGGTTGGCCTTGGCCGCCATTGGTGGGCCGCGGAGTGAAACCGCCTCGGTCGTGTTGTCCTTGGGGTTGGGGCTGAGTGTCTTGGCCGCCGTTGGCCAGATCGACGCCAATCTGCGATCGGCGATCCAGACCGATTTGCCCGAACGGGCGCCGTCGTTCTTTTTCGTCGATATCCAGCCCGATCAGATCGATGCGTTCCTTGATCGAACCAAAGGGGATGCAAAGGTCAGCCGGGTGGACAGCGCGCCGATGTTGCGGGGCGTGATCACCCAGATCAACGGTCGCCCGGCCAAAGAGGTGGCGGGCGAGCATTGGGTTGTGCGCGGGGATCGCGGAATTACCTATGCCGCCGAACCCGGCGAACGAACAACAGTGACGGCGGGTCAATGGTGGCCCAAGGATTACACGGGCACGCCCCAAGTCAGCTTTGCCGCGCAAGAGGCGTCCGAGATCGGGCTGAAACTGGGGGATACCATAACGGTCAATGTGCTGGGCCGCGACATCACGGCGGAAATCACCAGTTTCCGCGAGGTCGATTTTTCCAGTGCCGGGATGGGCTTCGTGATGACGCTGAACCCGGCGGCGCTGGCCGGGGCGCCGCACACCCATATCGCGACCGTTTACGCCGAAGCCGATGCCGAAGCGGCGATCTTGCGCGATATTTCAAAGGCCATGCCGAATGTCACCGCAATCCGGGTCAAAGAGGCGGTGGACCGTGTGGCCGAGGCGCTGAGCGCGATTGCGACCGCCACAGCCTGGGCGGCGGCGGCGACGCTGGTCACCGGCTTTGCGGTGTTGATCGGGGCGGCCGCGGCGGGCGAGCGGGCGCGGGTCTATGAAGCCGCGATCCTGAAGGTTCTGGGCGCGACGCGTGGCCGGATTCTGGCCAGTTTCGCCCTGCGCTCGGCCCTGATGGGGGCGGCGGCGGGCGTGGTCGCCATTGTTGCGGGCGCGATTTCGGGCTGGGCGGTGATGACCTTTGTGATGGAGGTCGATTACCACTTTGAGCCGGTCTCGGCGGTGGCGATTGTCGCGGGTGGCGTGATGGCTACCTTGGTGTCGGGGCTTGCCTTTGCCCTGCGGCCACTGTCGGTGCGGCCGGCGCAAGTGCTTCGCGCGGCGGATTGATCCTCCCCCGCGCGAGCAAAGCGGAGCGCCTGCGGCGCAAGCCTTTTGCCTCGGCCCGCCCCTTTGGGGCGTGCCTCAGGCGAGGCCCAAGAGGCGCGGCAGATCGGCCATATCTGTAAAGGGGATCGCGCCTTCGTTTGCCAGACGGTCTGCGGGGGTATGCGCGGCATAGCCGAAACAGCGGATCTGGGCGGCGCGGGCGGCCCGGGCGCCGGTGGGGCTGTCTTCGATCACGATGGCGGTGCCGGGGGTGGCGCCCAATTGGCGGGCGGCGTGCAGATACAGGTCAGGCGCGGGTTTGGGCGCGCCAAGGGTTTGGCCGGAATAAAGGTGGCCTTTGAAGCGATCCAGTAGACCGGGATGTTGGCCGAGCGTCACCTGCATCTTTTCATCCGACCCGTTCGACCCGATGGCATAGGGGATGCCCTTTCGGTCCAGCGCGTCGAGCACGGTCAGGATGCCCGGCACCAGCGGGGTGCTCTGCGCCAGATGGGCATAGAGACGGGCATAGAAGGTTTCGACCCAAGTCTCGGGCAGGGTGGCCCCGGCGGTACGGGCGCGCCGGGCGACATCGGCCATGGTGCCGCCGATGTAATCGCGGGCAATCGTTTCGCGGGGCAGGGGCAGGCCATGGGCCGCGAATTCCTCGACCAAGAGGTCAAAGGTCATTTCTTCGGAATCGACGATCACGCCGTCACAATCGAAAATTACGGCGGCGAGGGTCATGCGGTGGGGGTCATGCGGTGGGGGCCTTTGTGTCGGGGGCCTTGGCGGGGGACATCAGGGTGACATGGGTGTCGCCATAGCGGCGCTGGTCGTGCAGATCAAAGCCGGGCGGGGGCAGGGGCTGGACGCCCTCTTCCCAGACGATCAGGGCATCGGGGGCCAGCCAGTTCCCAGCAACCAGCGAGGCCAGCGCCTTTTCCCCCAGACCCATGCCATAGGGCGGATCAAGGAACACAAGGTCATAGCCCGCGCCCCGATTGGGGCCCATATTGGTGGCATCTCGGCGCCAGATGTCGGTTTGACCCATGGCGCGCATCAGTTCGATATTCTTGCGGAGGAGCACCCGGGCTGCGGTGCCATCATCGACAAAGGCCACACGCGCGGCCCCGCGCGACAAAGCCTCGAGCCCCAAGGCACCGGTTCCGGCAAAGATGTCCAAAACGCGGGCATCTTGGACCGGGTTGCCGTAGCCCCCGTTCATGATGAGGTTAAAGATCGACTCGCG
>JALQUQ010000092.1 GCA_023263735.1 Paracoccaceae bacterium
GCGCATTTGGGCGGCTTTATCGGTCAGATGACCGATGAGCCGATCAAGGCGATCAACATCCTGTACGATGGCCGCGTGGCCGATATGAACATCGCGGCGATGAACCAGTCGGTGATCGCGGGCGTTCTGAAAGCTGCGAACCCGGATGTGAACCTTGTGTCTGCCCCCGTGGTGGCCAAGGACAAGGGCATTCAGATTTCGACCACCCGTCAGGACAAGACGGGGGCGTTCGACGCCTATATCAAGGTCACGATGGTGACCGACAAGCGCGAGCGTTCGGTTGCGGGCACCTGCTTTTCGGATGGCAAGCCGCGCTTTATCCAGATCAAGGGCATCAACATCGACGCCGAAGTCGGTGAGCACATGCTTTACACCACCAACGAAGACGTGCCCGGCATCATCGGTCTGTTGGGGATGACCATGGGCAAAAACGGCGTGAACATCGCAAACTTTACGCTGGGTCGTTCGGGCGTGGGGCAAGATGCGATTGCGCTGCTGTATCTGGATCAAGCCATCGACCCGAAAGTGGTCGAGACGCTGGAAGCCACAGGCATGTTCCATCAGGTCAAACCGCTGCACTTCGTTGGGGCCTGATCGGTCGCTTGTGCGTGGATGACGGATTGATAAAAGGGCCCGGTCATTCGGGCCCTTTGCATTTCAGAGGATAGTCAGTTGGGCACTTACGCCATTGGCGACATTCACGGGCACCTTTCCCTGTTGAAAGGCGTGCACGATCTTATTGCGCAGGACATGGGGCGGCATGGTCCGGGGCAAATCGTCCATGTCGGAGATCTGGTGGATCGCGGCCCCGATAGCCGTGGGGTGGTCGAATTCCTGCGGGCGGGCATCGACGCGGGTCAGGATTGGGTCGTCCTGAAGGGCAACCATGACAGGATGTTCCTGCGGTTCTTGAAAGATCCGTTCGAGCGGGAGCCGGGCTTGCGTGCCGATGTGGGATGGATGCATCCCCGCTTGGGGGGCGCGGCGACCTTGGCGTCGTATGGGGTGCACGCGCCGGGCGACAGGCCAATCGAGCCCGTTCATCAGGATGCGCTCAAGGCGGTCTCGGCGACGCATCGCGATTTTCTGGCCAGCCGCCCGACGATGCACCGGGTGGGGGATGTGGTTTTCGTTCATGCGGGGATCAACCCGACCCTGTCCCTGACCGAACAGGTCGAGGATGATCTGATTTGGATTCGCGCGCCGTTTCTAGAGTATCCGGGCAGTTTTGGCCCGTTGATCGTGCATGGCCATACCGCGATCGACCGGCCCACCCATTATGGAAACCGCGTCAACATCGACTCTTCGGCGGCATATGGTGGGCCGTTGTCGGCCATTGTGATCGATGGCGACGGGGTGTTTCATCTGACCGAGCAGGGCCGGGTGCTGCTGACGCCCGTTCGGCCCTGATCAGGCCCGAAGCGAGGCGATGCGGCTGCGGGCAAACAGGCCTGCCAAAGCAGCGGTGCCTGCCAAGCCTGCCAGCAAGGCAAAGAAAGCCTGCCCCTGCAAATCGGGCAACAGGTTCGACAGCGCCATCGGCACCAGAATGCCGCCCACACAGCTCGAGGCCACGATCAACGGCGCCACGCGCGGATGATCCCCCATTTCACGGGTCGCCGACACAAAGAAGCTGGGGAAGAACAGGCCTGCGGGCAATCCGGCGGCCACAAAAAACACGCCGGGATGAACAAAGGCCGCGCCGATACAGGCAAGGCAGGCCGCCAAGGCGGAAAGCAGATACATCGTAAAGGGCGGGATAAGATGCGCGATCAGCATCACGCCGATCCGTCCGCCCAGAAACACCACGAAAAACCCGCTGAGGAGTTGGGCCGCCGATGCTTCGGTCACGCCCAGTTGTATCAGGGCGGCGGGGCCAAGGCCAACGAGGCTCGCCTCAAGCCCGATTCCGGCGACGTTCAGCCCCAGCAAACCAAACCGGGGCCGAAAGGTCTGATCTTGCACCACGGCGGTTTCGGCGGCCTGCGTGGGCGCATCGGAGTGACCGCCAAGCACCCAAAGCGCGGCCGCGGCGATGGCGATTCCCCCAAAGGCCAGCCCCGGATCAGAGCCAAGCGCCAGAAAGATCAACGGGGCAGCGATGGCGCCCAGACCAAAACAGGCGTTCAGAAAGCTAAGCATCGCCGTGCCATAGGTCTGAAACGCCTTGAGCACGCGCGGGTTAAAGATCACCGTCGACAACCCGTATCCCGCCCCAAACACAAATGCCCCGGCAAAGGGCTGAAGGGGGGTAAATGGCATCGCGATCATGGCCGACCCGATGGCCAAGGCCGAAAGACCCATGCGGGGCGTAATCTTTGCGCCGATCAAATAACTGAGCACAACACCAAAGGCATTTCCGACCCAATGGGTGGAAACGAGCCACGAGACATTGGACAAAGACAGGTCCATCTGCCGGGAAAAGGCCGGTAAAGCGGGGCCGTAAATGGCCAATCCAACGCCCATGCACAAAAAGGTCAAAACGCCAGCCAAAAGCAGCCGGAAATGCGTCCGAAGTAGCGCGCCCATGATCGATCCATTCTCAGTTGTGGGTGTCATCTGTCGGCGATCAAAAACTGTCAATGGACGTTACGTTATCGGGACAGAAGAATTCAAAAGCGCCTAGACTGGCGAAAAGATCAGGAGGTTCGGATGCAGCAAGATATATTCATCGTGGGCGGTGCCCGCACGGCCATTGGCGGTTTCGGCGGATCGCTGGCGCAGACGCCTCCAACCGAATTGGCGGCGGTTGTGATCCGCGAAGCCTTGCGTCGTGGGGGTGTTGCGCCCGGTCATGTGGGGCATGTCGTGATGGGCCATGTGATCAACACCGAACCCAAGGACATGTATCTAAGCCGGGTGGGCGCAATGGCCGCCGGAATTCCCCAAGAGGTTCCGGCGATGAACGTCAACCGCCTGTGTGGGTCGGGCGCGCAGGCCATCGTTTCTGCGGTACAAAGCCTTGCCATGGGGGATGCCGAGGTCGCGGTGGCGGGCGGGGCGGAAAACATGAGCCGGTCGCCCTATGCGATGCCCGCCGCCCGATGGGGCCAGAAAATGGGCGATACCCGCGCGGTTGACATGATGACCGGGGCCCTGACCTGCCCCTTTGGCACGGGCCATATGGGGGTGACGGCGGAAAATGTGGCCGCCGAACACGGGATCAGCCGGGCCGCGCAAGATGCCTTTGCTTTGGAAAGCCAAAAACGGGCGGCCCGCGCGATTTCCGAGGGGCGCTTTGCCAGCCAGATCGTGGCGATGGAACTGGCGGGTCGCAAGGGCCCCGTCGTCTTTGATACCGATGAACACCCCAAGCAGACCTCGCTTGACTCGCTCGAGGCGCTGCGGCCGGTGTTCCAAAAGGACGGGACGGTCACGGCAGGCAATGCCAGCGGCATCAATGATGGGGCCGCCGCCCTGGTTCTGGTCCGTGGGGATGTGGCCGGTTTGAAACCCATGGCGCGGATCATGGGATACGCCCATGCCGGGGTTGACCCCAAGGTGATGGGGATCGGCCCGGTTCCTGCGGTGCAGAAGCTTTGCGCCAAACTGGGCATGAAGCCGTCTGATTTCGATATGGTCGAGTCGAACGAGGCCTTTGCCGCCCAAGCGATCGCCGTCAGCCGCGAATTGGGTCTGGACCCGACCAAGGTCAACCCGAATGGCGGGGCTGTTGCCTTGGGGCATCCGGTTGGGGCAACGGGGGCGATCCTGACGATCAAGGCGCTGTATGAATTGCAGCGCACCAAGGCGCGCACGGCGCTGATCACCATGTGCATCGGCGGCGGGCAGGGGATTGCCTTGGCGATCGAGCGCGTCTGATCGTTACCACATAGAGGCTTTGGCGCGGGTCGCCGAACCCGCGTCATAGGCCTGACCATCGATTTCGCCTGCGGTTGCATCGGCCAGCATCTGGCCCACGGATGGCAAATCGGCCGATTGGTCGCCGCTGGTCCAAAGCTCTGACCGCAGGATCGCGCGGGCACATTGGCTGTAAACCTCGGCGATGCGGATCACGATGACCGTGGCGGGCAAAGTCTCTCCGCGCGCCAGCGTTTGACGTAGATCGGGGTCATCGGTCACAATGGCGGTGCCGTTGACGCGCATCGCGATCTTTGCGCCGCTGATCAGGAAAAGCAGGCTGATCCGTCCGTCCTGAACAATGTTGCGCAGGGTGTCGAGCCGCTGGTTCCCCCGCCAATCGGGCAGGGCCAGCGTCTGCGGGTCAAGAATGCGAACGACAGGCGTCTCGTCCCCGCGCGGGCTGCCGTCTGTGCCATCTGGACCGATTGTCGTAACGATGCAGAACCGCGACCGTTCAATCCATTTGCGGTAAGACGGGGTCAGCCCTTTGGTGACCTTTTTCAGCGCCGGATCGGCCGGCGTGCCATAAAGCGCGTGCAACTCGTCCAGCGAGGCGATGGCGTGCATGGGGCTTATCCTTTGAAGCCAGCCTCTTCCATAAGGCGGACGGAATGGCTTTCGATGGTTGCTTCCAGCGTTTTCATGAACTGCTGGATCGGCAGGTTGGGTTCGATCACGGGCAGGAATTCGATCACGGCCACGCCGGGCTTTCGCAGTACGCCGCGTTTGGGCCAGAACAGGCCAACATTGCAGGCCACCGGAAAACAGGGCTGACCAAGCTGTTCATAAAGCAGGCCCGCGCCGATCTTATAGGGTTTGCTATCCCCGGGGGCGACGCGCGTGCCTTGCGGATAAATCACAAGCTGACCGGGCAAGCTGGTGCCGGCCATCACATCGGCCTTCATCTTTAGAATGGCCGACCCGCGTTTGCCGCGATTGACCGGCACGCAACCGACCTTTAGCGCGTAAAACCCCAGAATGGGTGCCCAGAGCAATTCGCGTTTCATGATGAATTTGGGGCGCGGAATCGCCGAGGCGATGACGATGATGTCAAGAAAGCTTTGGTGCTTCGACGCGATCATGCATTCCTCGGACGGGGGCGTGCCCCGGACCTCGGTCTTTAGGTTCAGCATGACCCTTGCGGAAAGTCGCACCCAATTGCACCAGCCGTGGACGGCCTTATAGGCGTTTTCCCGGTTGATCATGGTCGGGATCAGATACCACAGCCCGATCAGCGCCATCGCGATGTAGATCTGGATTGAGAAGAGAAG
Source organism: Paracoccaceae bacterium (assembly GCA_023263735.1). Classification (GTDB taxonomy): domain Bacteria; phylum Pseudomonadota; class Alphaproteobacteria; order Rhodobacterales; family Rhodobacteraceae; genus Pseudotabrizicola. The sequence goes on from JALQUQ010000092.1 coordinate 5,136, forward strand.
TGAGACGATCCAGCGGAACGGGGACATCAGGGCAGACCTTTCAGGGTGCGGAAGGCGGCAAACCGGGTTGCAGCAAAGGCGACAATACCCGCCAACACCGGGAGTAACAGCGGAAAGAGCCACCCGAGCCCCTGAAATCCGAGACCTGTGAGAAATCCGCCCGCCTCATCCACGCCGGGCAACAGGGCGACGCCCCCCATTCCCAGCAGCGCCCCCGCGATGGCCCCGGAAAAGGCGCGCAGGGTAAACCGACGCACGAAGGCGCGCACGATATAGGTGTCCTTGGCCCCGACCAGACGCAAAACGCGGATGACTTGCAGATTGGCCGCAAGCGCCGCATTGGCGGCAAGCGTGATCATCGCGCCCATGGCACAGGTGATCAGGATGATCGAGGTCACCCCCAGCAACCGCAGTCGGCTGGCCGCCACGGCCAATGGCCGACGCCACCGGGTGTGATCATCCAGCACGGCACCCGGGGCCTCGGCCGTCAGGCGCTGGCGCAGACCTTCGGCATCATAGCCTGCGCTGTCCTCCTTGATTTCGATCAGACGTGGCAGCGGCAGGGCATCCACGGGCAGATCAGGCCCGAACCATGGCGCCAAAAGATCGCGCTGTTCTTGATCCTCAAGCGCGCGGGCACTGGCGATGCCGGGCGTTACCGTCAGCAGGGCCAAGACAGCGGCCACCTGCGTGTCGATCTGATCTTGGGGGGCCGAAATACGAATGGTCGCCGTTCCTTGCAGCGAATCCGACCAGCGCTCGGCCAAGCGGCCCGCCGCCATCGACAGCGCCAGTGCAAAAACCGCCAGAAACGTCATCGCCAACGAGGTGAAAACGGTCAGTCGCGCCGTAAAGCCGGTGGGCGGAACAACGCGATCGGCATGCAGATCGGCCTTGAGCGGGTTGTCAAACGAACCACGGGTCACAGATCCGCCCCCGCCAATTGAATGCGACGGTTGCGAATGCGCAGCACCCGGGCCGCGACTTGTGCCTTGGCCTGTCGGATCAGGTTCAGATCATGGGTGGCGATCAATATGGTTTTGCCCATCCGGTTCAGCTCGACCAGCAGGGTCAGCAAACGCAGCGACATTTCCCAATCAAGGTTGCCTGTCGGTTCATCGGCAAGGATGACATCGGGGCCTGTGATGATGGCGCGGGCCAGAGCGGCACGCTGGCGCTCCCCTCCTGACAGCGAGGGGGGGCGGGCATCCGCCAGTTGCGACAGGCCAACCCAACCCAGAAGATCGGACACATCCTGCGCATCGCCCATCTTTCCGGCAACGGTCAGCGGCAACATCACATTCGCGGCCAAGGGCAAATGGTCAAGGAACTGGCAATCTTGATGCACAACGCCAATCCGGCGCCGGGTTAACGCAACGTCATCCCTGGTCAATGTGCGGACATCACGGTCAAAAATCGTTACGCGCCCAGAGGTTGGTTGCAAGTCGGCATAACAAAGCTTTAAAAAGGTTGTCTTTCCGGCCCCAGAAGGGCCCGTGAGAAAATGAAATGATCCCGGAGCGAGCCGCAGTGAAATGTCTGAAAGCAGTTCGCCACCGCCATAGTTGTAGGCTGCATTTTCAAGTGCAATCACTGGGCTATTCCCTGTTCAAGTTACGCGAAAATCGCCGAAAAACTGTGGTGATGCAATTGCACTGTCGCGAAAATTAACGCCTATCTCTTGGCCAAAACACCCCTGGTTGCTACAACATGCTACCAGTAAAGGCGGCGACGCCGAGGAAGTAGTGACATGCGGCTCATTTGCCCGAACTGTGACGCCCAATATGAGGTGGCGCCGGACGCCATCCCGGCCGAAGGGCGCGATGTTCAATGCTCGAATTGCGGGCATGCGTGGTTTCAGGCGGCGCTTCAAACCGCCGAAATGGCCACCACAGAATTGTATCATGAGCCGGAGCCCATTGCCCGCCCCGCCTCGGTCATTCGGCAAACGCCCCCGACCGGTGGGTCGCACCCGGCGAGCGAAGCGTTGCCACGGCGCAAGCTGGACGACGACCTTATGGCCGTTCTGCGCGAAGAGGCCGAACGCGAGATCGCCGCGCGCCGGGCAGAGCAGCGGATCGAGGTGCAGGATGATCTGGGCCTGCCCGAGCCGGAACCGGTTCGCAAATCCGCAGCGCCCAAGGAGCCCGAAGAGGAACTTTCGGTGACCGAACGGCGGATCGCGGTGATGCAGGGCAAGCCTGTGCCGCGGGTCAAGGCCGCAGCCCGGCGTGACATGTTTCCCGATATCGAGGAAATCAATTCGACCCTTCGCCCGAATGCCGATGCCATGGCCGCGGGTGACGAAGACCTTGAGGCAGACGCCTCATCGCGTGCGGGGTTTCGGTCTGGTTTCGTCTTGGCGTTGGTCGTCGCCGGTGTGGCCGCCGCTTCTTATGTGATGGCCCCGCAATTGGGTGACCAGATTCCAACGATCAAGGCCCCGTTGGACCGATATGTCGCCTTGGTCGATGATCTGCGCGGCGGAATCGACGGGCTTTTCCGGGATGCGACCGAATTCCTGAAAGGCATGACCTCGGCCAAAGGCTGAGCCATCAGGTGACGCCGCGTTTTGGGTGACAATCTTCTTGGGGCTGTCCATGTTGGAGGCAACCAAGGAGGAGTTTCATGCCCAGTTATCCATCGCTTTTGGCCCCTCTGGATCTTGGCCATGTGGTGCTGCCCAATCGGGTGCTCATGGGGTCGATGCACACTGGGTTGGAAGAAACCGGCGATTGGAACCGCGTGGCGCGGTTTTATGCCGAACGGGCAGCGGGGGGCGCCGCGCTGATCGTGACCGGCGGCATGGCCCCAAATCAAGAGGGGGGCGTGTTTCCCGGTGCTGCGGGGCTTTTCTCCGATAGGGATATCGCCAATCACCGCATCGTCACCGGGGCAGTTCACGCCGCCGGGGGGCGCATTGCGATGCAGATCCTGCACGCCGGTCGCTATGCCTATGGCAAGACCTGCGTTTCGGCCAGCGCCGTGAAATCGCCGATTTCCCCCTTTGTGCCCACCGAACTGGATGAGGCCGGGATTGAAAAGCAGATCGCTGACATCGTGACCGCCGCCGCCCGCGCCCGCGAAGCAGGCTATGATGGCGTCGAGATCATGGGGTCTGAGGGATATTTCCTGAACCAGTTTCTGGTGCGACACGTCAACCGCCGTCAAGATCGCTGGGGTGGCAGCTATGAAAACCGCATGCGGCTGCCGGTCGAAGTGGTGCGCCGCGTTCGTGCGGCGGTGGGGCAGGATTTCATCGTGATCTATCGGATCAGCCTGATCGATCTGGTGCCGAATGGATCGACGTGGGACGAAGTGGTGACCTTGGCCAAGGCCATTCAGGCCGCCGGGGCGACCCTGTTGAACACCGGCATCGGCTGGCATGAGGCGCGGGTGCCCACCATCGCCACCAGCGTGCCACGGGCGGCTTTCGCGTGGTTGACCGAACGGCTGCGCCCGCATGTCAGCATTCCGGTCATTGCGTCGAACCGGATCAACATGCCCGAAGTGGCCGAGGACATTCTGGCCAAGGGTCAGGCGGATATGGTCAGCATGGCGCGCCCGTTTCTGGCAGACCCGGACTTTGTCGCCAAAGCGGCAGCGGGGCAGGCGGATCGGATTGCCCCCTGCATTGCCTGCAATCAGGCCTGTCTTGACCACACCTTTGGCGGCAAGTTGACCAGTTGTCTGGTCAATCCGCGCGCCTGCCATGAAACCGAATTGCAGTATGAACCGGCCACGATCGGGACATCGATTGCCGTTGTCGGGGGCGGGCCGTCGGGGATGATAACGGCCCTGATCGCATCGCAGCGCGGGCACAGGGTGACACTGTTTGAGGCCGAACCCAAAGTCGGCGGGCAATTGCATCTGGCGGCGGCCGTTCCGGGCAAGGAGGAATTTGGCGCGCTGATCCGGTGGTTCACGACGGAACTCGAAAGATCGACGGTGACGCTCCGGCTCGGGTGCCGGGCCACGGCCAAGGATTTGTCCGGCTTTGACACGGTCGTTCTTGCAACGGGTGTACGCCCCCGGAAGCTGGAATTGCCGGGCAGCGAGCGGGCCTTGGGTTACCGTGATGTTCTG
>JALQUQ010000093.1 GCA_023263735.1 Paracoccaceae bacterium
CATGGCCCGTATGCCCACATATTTCATCAGCCATGGCGGCGGCCCTTGGCCCTGGATGCCCGATTGGCGGGCGATGTTCAAAAACCTTGAGGCCAGCTTTGTCCAGATGGTCAAGGATTTGCCAGAGCGGCCCACGGCAATCCTGATGATCTCCGGCCATTGGGAAACCGACAGCTTTTCGGTCATGACCCATGCAAATCCGCCCATGGTTTACGATTACAGCGGCTTTCCCGCGCATACCTTTCAGATCAAATACCCGGCCCCCGGGGCCCCGGACCTTGCCAGAAAGGCGGCCGATCTGATCAAGGCGGCGGGATTGCCTGTCAAGCTGGACGAAAAGCAGGGCTTTGATCACGGCACCTTTGTTCCGGCCTATGTGATGTATCCCGATGCCAGCGTTCCGGTCTTTCAAATCTCGCTGCGCCACGGGTATTCGCCCGAAGAACACGTGGCCCTTGGCCGCGCCTTGGCCCCCCTTCGGGATGAGGGTGTGCTGATCGTGGGATCAGGCTTGTCTTACCATAACCTCCGCCTGTTCGGACCGGGCGCGAAAGAGCCGTCCGAGGCATTCGATGCCTGGTTGGCGGCGTCGTTGGCCTTGCCGCCCGCCAAGCGGACGGCAACTCTGGAAGACTGGGAAAAGGCCCCCTATGCGCGCGTTTGCCACCTGCAAGAGGATCATTTCGTCCCGCTGTTCGTGGCCCTTGGCGCCGCCGAAAACGACACGGCAACCATGGTCTATCACGACGTCGGGCTGTTTGGCGGGGTGACGGCGTCCAGCTACCGGTTCGACGCCTGATTGCCGGGATGCGCGGTCAATACCGCGCATCCTCCAACCCGCAAAACGCATCCACCGGCGATTGGCCGGAAAACGGTTTGCGTCCCACCAGACAATCGACAACGGCCGTTTGCATCGTCGGCATCGAGGCGTAGGCATTAATATAGCACGGCACCCGCGGCGCATCATAAAGCATATAGGGATAGCCAAAGCTGATCATGATCGTCGGCACCTCATGCCAGCGCCGCTCCATTGCCGAGCGGAAACCGCCGGTCAATTTTGACCAATCCAAAAAGATACGGCCGCGCGTCAGCAGGGTTTCTTCGGCTGTTGCATAGATCACCAGATCCCAGTCATCCGATTTTACAAGCTGGCCGGCCTGATGTTCGGTGACATCAAACCCTTCGGCACGCAGCAATTGCGCCAAATCCAAGGGCAGCGGCACCGGCAGCATCGGCAGAACCACGCCACCAGAGATCAGCAGAATCCGCTTTGTAGTTTTGGGCGAAATCGGCAGCGTCTGCCCTACATCCTTGACCAAGGTCGGGGCGCGCGCGGTGATTTCCATCGCGGCCTGACGATCGTGGTCCAGACCCACTTTGTCACGCTGGGCGGGTTTTGCCCCGTTATGCAGACCAAGTTTCGCCTTAAGACCCAAAATTCGGCGCAAGGCATCGTGCAAACGGGCCTGACTGATGCGGCCATCCGCAATGGCTGCATCGATATAGCCGAAATCCTGGTACGGATCGTCCGAGAACAAGATCACGTCGCAACCCGAAATGATCGCCTCGGGCAGCATTTCCGACCGTGGCGCCCATGCCGCAAAGCCAGCCATCGAGGTGGCATCCGAAACGATGACGCCGTTAAACCCCATCTCCTCTCGCAAAAGCCGCAAATTCAGCAAACTGCTGACCGAAGCGGGCCGAAACGCTTCCAGCCCCGCATCGGGATCGTGCTGACGCACATAAGCGGGAAAGGCGATATGCGCCGACATCACCGACAAGACACCCTTGTCGATTGCCGCTTGGTACAAGGCGCCATGGGTCTCTTTCCACTCTTCGACCGACAGCGGAATCCGCGTGGTGACCAGATGTTGGTCCCGGTCGTCATGCCCTTCGCCCGGCCAATGCTTGGCCGTGGCCGCGACCCCGGTGGCCTGAAACTCTTCGATCGTGGCCAGCGTATGCTCTTTGATCGTCGCGGGGTCAGAGCCAAATCCGCGTGTGGCCACAATCGGGCTGCGGAATTCGGCGTTGATGTCCAGCACGGGCGTAAAGGTCCAGTTCATGCCCATGGCAACGGCCTCTTGCGCCATGATCTGCGCGACCTTGCGCGTCGCGGCAACATCGTTGACCGCGGCCAAGGCCAAGGGGTTCGGCACCTCGGCCCCAAAGGGCAGGCTCATGCGGCTGCCCTCCAGATCGCTGGAAACCAGCATCGGGATATTCGATTGCGCTTGGGCCGCGTCCAGAAAATCGCATTCCTGATCCTTGGTCCCCATAAAGAACCGGGTGATCCCACCGGGCTGCAATTCCTTTAGCCTTGGCAGTTCCGCCGGGTCAAAGCCACGCGACAAGTGCACGAACAATTGCCCGGTCTTTTCCCGTGGGCTCATCGCGGCCAAAGTCCGCTCGACCCAATCCAACTGCGCCTCTGTCAGATGAAATGGCGCTGCCTTCAAATCAACCATGGTTCCCCCCGCAAATTGGACAATCTTCCCGCCGTTTTGCCGTGATAACGCGGGTTTCGGTATAAAGTGCATCGTGAATCAGGATACGCCCGATCAGGCTTTCACCCGCTCCAGTCAAAAACTTGACGGCCTCCATCGCCATCATCGACCCGATGACACCGGGAAGCGGCGCCACAACACCGGCTTCGGCGCAGGTCGGCACCATTCCGGGCGCCGGGCGCACGGGAAAGACGCATTCATAGCAGGGCCCGCCCTCGGCCGGATGATACAGGGAAATCTGGCCTTCCCATTGCGTGATCGCCGCCGAAATCAGGGGCTTGCCCAAGTCCACGCAAACTTTGTTCACCAGATAGCGAGTGTCAAAATTGTCTGTCCCGTCCAGCACCAGATCATAGTCCGCGATCAATGCCACCGCATCCTCGGCCCCCAATCTGCGGTGATAGGGCCGCAATTCGACAAAGGGGTTCAGCGCACGCATGGCGGTTTCGGCTGAAAACACCTTGGGCATACCGATCCGATCTTCGGTGTGAATGATCTGGCGTTGCAGGTTGCTGGCCTCGACCGTGTCGTCATCGACGATGCCGATCGTCCCCACGCCACTTGCCGCAAGATACATCAGCGACGGCGACCCCAAACCCCCGGCCCCGATGACCAGAACCTTGGCATTCTTCAACCGTTTCTGGCCAGGCCCCCCAATTTCGCGCAGCATGATGTGCCGGGCATAACGGTCAAGCTCTTCTGGTTTGAACGTTCCCGCGGGTTTGGACGGCACGGGTGCTTTGCTTTCAGCCTTGGCCCGCAGCGCAACAAGAAGCTGCCGGTACAGAAACACCAGCCCAGCCACAACGCCAAGACCCAGCCAGACGGCCACGGACCCTCCGGTCACCATGCGCAGGGCATGCCCCGAAGGCAGGATCAATTGCAGCACGACAACGGCACCCCACAGCCCGGCAATCGCCCAAAGGCGCCGTTGGGCAGGTATCTTTGCCATCGCCCCCAGCACCCAGATGCCAACGGCCAGCCCCAAAACCAAAAGCATCACGCCCTCCCGGTCGAGCCAAAGCCGCCTTGACCGCGATCTGTTTCAGACAAATCTGATGTCACCGCAAACCTTGCCTGAATCACCGGGGCCACGATCATCTGCGCCACCCGGTCGCCGTGCTGCACGTGAAAGACCTGATCTGACAGATTGATCAACAGCACCCCCAAAGGCCCCCGGTAATCGCTGTCAATCGTTCCCGGCGTGTTGGGCAGGGAAATCCCGTGCTTCAGGGCCAGACCGGAACGCGGGCGCATTTGCACTTCGTATCCGTGTGGAATTTCAATCCGCAGACCCGTCGGACAAACCCAGCGCTCACCCGGCCGCAAATGATACCCTGCCCCCCGTTGATCGACGGGAAAGTTGGCGCGCACATCCGCTCCGGCCGCCCCGGCCGTTTCGTATTTCGGCAGGCCGACAGCGGTGTCGGCCCAATCCTCAAACAGCACCCTGATTTCAACGGTCATGGTGTCCCTCCGATGGAAAGTGCGGCGTCGGTCACCCTTGAACCGCCTCGGCAATCTTGCGGGCCAGATGGCGCGCGACCTCTTCCTTGGGCATGCGTGGCCATTCTTCGGCCCCGCTTTCCGTCAATAGCGTGACCGCATTTTCGCGCCCCCCCATGATACCCGTCGCGGGGCTGACATCATTTGCAACGATCCAGTCGCAGCCCTTGCGCAGACGTTTCGCCGTCGCATGCTCCAACACCTTTTCGGTTTCGGCCGCAAAGCCCACCACAAGACGGGGTCGTTGATCCGATCTCGACAGCGTCGCCAGAATGTCGGGATTTTCGGCAAATTCCAGCGCAGGCATTTTGCCTGTTCCGTCCTTTTTCATCTTTTGCGACCCTTCGTTTGCCACCCGCCAATCGGCAACCGCCGCCGCCATCACGGCCACATCGGCTGGCAGGGCCGCGTTGACAGCGGCCAGCATCTGCGCCGCCGTTTCAACGGCAACCACCGTCACCCCCTTGGGTGGCGGAACCAAAGCGGGACCGGTGACAAAGGTGACTTTGGCCCCCATCTCGTGCAAGGCAGCGGCAATCGCCGTGCCTTGTGCTCCGCTGGATCGATTGGCGATATAGCGCACAGGGTCAATCGGTTCGTGGGTCGGGCCCGAGGTTACGATGACATGTTTGCCCGCCAACGGCCCCCGGCCAAAGGCACCGTCGATGGCCGCCAGAATTTCCGCAGGCTCCGCCATCCGGCCCGGACCGAATTCCCCGCAGGCCATATCGCCTTCATTTGGCCCGATGGTCGTGATGCCATCCGCTTGCAACGTCGCCAAATTGCGCTGCGTCGCCGGGTGCAACCACATCCGCACATTCATTGCAGGCGCAATCATCACGCGCTTGTCGGTCGCCAAAAGCAGCGTCGATGCCAGATCATCGGCGCGGCCCGTGGCCATCTTTGCCATCAGATCGGCCGTCGCAGGGGCCACGACAACCAGATCGGCCGCGCGGCTCAACTGAATATGGCCCATTTCAGCTTCTTGGGTCAGATCAAAAAGCTCGGTGTGCACGCGCCCCCCGGCCAAAGCCGAAACAGACAAGGGAGTCACGAATTCGGCACCCGCTCGGGTCAGGACAGGAACCACCGATGCGCCCTCACGCGACAAAAGCCGGATCAATTCCAAGCTTTTATAGGCAGCAATGCCTCCGCCAATGATCAGAAGTATCCGCTTTCCGGCCAGCATGCCTTGCCCCCCGTTTTCCTTGGGCGACGTTAGGCGGCGCGGCCGGCAACATCAACTCCCCCAATGCGCGGCGCTTATGATGAACATCGATACGGCATCACCCACGATGGCCGATCCTCTCCCCGCAAAGGAACCTTGGCGCCCCGCCTATTTCCGGGCCTTTGGTACCGCAAACTGGGCGCATGGGTCGTCGCGTGGCGCGGGATCGGTCACGCGCACGGCATCAAAAGGCGCATCCGCCCCGGGGTCGGATTCGACCTGCCCCAAGGACCAGACCGTCACCTCCGGGCGAAGATTGGCAAGGATGGCTGGGATCGCCGTATCCGTTCGGGCATGCCCGGTTCCCGTAATAATGACAACCGGGCCTTGGTCCCGGTCCAAAGCCGCCAAAGCTTCACCCGCCATCCAGGCATCGCGCAAGCGCTGCGCCTCGACCATGCCGCCCAGCATCTCCGGCGGCAGGGCGTTGCAATGCGCCTCGGCTTGCTCGGCTTTGAGGTCTTCAAGAGCGTCGGCAGCCAATTCGGGCAAGGCCCGTGCCGCGTCGATGCCCGGAAAATTCTTTTTCAGAACGGCCGCAGCGCCCATTGTGATGGCCGATTTCAGCTCTTCTCGCGGCACCGCGCCTGCCAGATGTTCGGCCTGACCGCTCGCCTGAAAAATCGGGTAATACATGGAGAAATCCGGCCAACCCGACGCCTCCCATTCAAGTGCCCGCGCCATGACATCAGCATTGGCACCCGTGACCCCGGCCAATACCTTGGCCTGACGCCCAGACAGCATTTCCCAGACAACCGCCTTTGGCCCGATCAGACCGACAAGCCGCGCCTGCTCGGCGTGGTGCAGCGGGTTATCGTGAACCTCGCCCAGAACAAAGATGTCTGCATCCGTTGGAGGGTCGATCTGCGCCAAGCTTTGCCCAGCGACCAGCCCAATCACACCTGCAAAAAGGGCAATGCGCTTCATGAAAAGAAGGTTTGCACATCCCGCGCGTGGGTTTCAAGGTTGCGCCGCATTTTTTGAAAAGCGGCCGCTTCCAGTTGCCGAACCCGCTCCTTTGACAAACCGAGTTCTTCGCCAAGGCTCTCCAAGGTCCGTGGCTCGTCTTTCAATTTGCGTTCAATCACGATGAACCGTTCACGCGGATTCAACGCCATCATCGCCGACCCCAACCAGTCGCGCAGGCGAGAGGCGTCATGTTCGGCCTCGACCTTTTGCGACGACTGTTCGTCTTCGTCTTCCAGAATGTCGATCCATTCGCGGCCGTCTTCGTCGTGGGACTGTTGCGCGTTCAAGGAAAAGTCCGACCCCGACAGCCGGCCCTCCATCATCTCGACATCCGACAGCGACACACCCACTTCTTCCGCCACCAATTGGCGCAACTGTTGAGAGTCGAGCTTTTCGCCACGTTGGCTCGCTTCGCGCTCCAGCTTGGCCTGAACCCGACGCAGATTAAAGAACAAGGCCTTCTGGCTTGAGGTTGACCCGGTCCGAACCAGTGACCAGTTGCGCATCACGTAATCCTGAATCGACGCCTTGATCCACCAAACGGCATAAGTGGAAAACCGCACGCCGCGCTCTGGATCAAACTTTTCAGCGGCCTTCATCAGACCCAGTCCCGCCTCTTGGATCAGGTCGTTCATGGGCGCGCCATAGCGCCGGAACTTGGCCGCCATGGAAATCGCCAACCGCATATAAGCCGTGACAAGCCGATGCAGGGCTTTTTCGTCCTGATGATGGCGCCAAGCATAGGCCAGTTGCAGCTCTGTCTCCGCGTCCAAAAGCTCTGCCCGCATCGCTTGGCGCGACATGATTTGGTCTGTATATCCGTCAAGTGCCATCGTGACCCTCGCTCAAACGCAACCTTGGCCCACATCAACTCAGGCCCTCTGCACACGTTCTTGATTTCTACGCATCAGCCCTAGATTTGGATCACCGATGACCGCACAGAAAAACCACATGACCGATTTTCCACATCTGACGCTGGTCGTTGGCGGGGCCAGATCGGGCAAGTCCCGGTTTGCTGAACGGCTGGTGCAGGCCTCGGGTCTTGCGCGCTGTTATATTGCCACCGCCCAAGCCTATGATGATGAGATGCGCGACCGGATCGCCCAGCATCAAGAGGATCGGGGCCCGAACTGGCACACGATCGAAGCGCCGATGAATCTGTGCGCCGCCCTTGATACGGTGCCAACGGGGGCCGCCACGCTGATCGATTGCGCCACACTCTGGCTGACCAATCACTTGCTGGCGGATTCCGACCTTGATGCCGAGGGGGATAAACTCCTCGATGCGCTCGCCAACTCCGCAGGCCCGATCGTGATCGTCTCGAACGAGGTTGGCATGGGGATCGTTCCCGAAAACAAGCTGGCCCGGCTTTTTCGCGATGCTCAGGGCCGATTGAACCAAAAGATTGCCGCGCGGGCCGATCTGGTTGTCACCGTGATCGCGGGGCTGCCACTGGCCCTCAAGGGGCCGATGCCCAAGGATCTGTCATGACGCAAATCTGGTGGGTGCGTCACGGGCCGACCCATGCCAAGACAATGACCGGCTGGCGCGATATCCCGGCCGATCTTTCTGACACCGACGCGGTCAAACGTTTGGCCGATCATGTCCCGGGTGATGCCATCTTCGGCAGCTCTGATCTGATCCGATCCATCGCAACGGCTGATGCCATTGCCGGGGATCGCCCGCGTTTGCCACCTTCGGCGCTGTTGCGCGAATTCAATTTCGGTCGATGGGATGGTCTCCATTACGCGCAGATCGCCGAGGAATGGCCCGACCTTTCACGGCAGTTCTGGGAAACTCCGGGCGATATCACCGCACCCGGCGGTGAAAGCTGGAATGACGTCAGCGCCCGCGCAAGCCTTTATACAGATAGCATTTTAAGCTCCCATCCCGGTAAGACGATCGTGCTGGTTGCCCATTTTGGCATCATCCTGACCCAAGTGGCCCAGGCAACGGGCAAAACCCCCTATGAGGCGCTGGCGCAGACGATCAACCCCCTTTCCGTCACCCAAGTTGATTACAGCAGCGGCAGGCCAAGACTTCTTTTGGTCAATCACAATCCGTGATGGGGCCGGGCAAGAAGTTTCATTTCTGATTGTACGCCAACCGCTTTAATCATTCGGGAAAAGCAAAGGGGACGCGTGTGTCAGAGATTTACGATTTGGTGATTGGAGATCGCGGTTATTCCAGTTGGAGCCTGCGTGGTTGGCTGTTGTTCGATGCCTTTGGCATTCCCTGCCGCGTCCACACCGCGCGGCTTTATACAGATGAGTTGCCAACGCTGCTAAAGCAGTTTCATCCGGCCCGCACGGCGCCAACCATTCGCACGCCGGATGGGATCGTCATGCCCGAGAGCCTTGCGATTGCCGAGGAACTGGCCAGTCGTCACCCCGAGGCGGGCCATTGGCCGCAGGGTAAGGCGCGCGCGATCGCCCGTGTTCTGGCGTCGGAAATGCATGCGGGCTTTGGTGCGTTGCGAAGCCATTGCCCGATGAACCTGCGCGTCGCCTATACGGATTGTGCCCCACCCCAAGCTGTTCTGGACGATCTGGCCCGGCTGGAAACGATCTGGGCTTGGGCGTGGGAGCAAACGGGGGCGGATCGCTGGCTCTGTGGGCCCTATAGCGCGGCTGACGCTTTCTTTGCCCCCGTTGCCGCGCGGATCGCGACCTATAATCTGCCGGTTTCCGAGCGGGCGATGGCCTATGTTTCGGCGCATCTGTCGCATCCCTCCTTTCGCAAATGGCGCGCAATGGGGCTGGTCGACGGCGCGGATCAAGATTTTTATCGCCGCGATTATCCCACGCGCCCTTGGCCCGGCCCCGCCCCCCTGCCCGCCCGCGCGGTCGAGGACGGCCGGTCAGAAAACGCGGCCTGCCCCTATTCCGGCAAACCGGTTACGCACTTTCTGGAAATCGACGGCCGTTGCTTTGGCTTTTGCA
>JALQUQ010000094.1 GCA_023263735.1 Paracoccaceae bacterium
AGGTCCGCGGCCGGGCATCCCCAGCCATCGGCCAGACGGGCCAGCCCGTCGGGGCTGCAAAGCGGCAACACATGCGGCAAGACAATCGCTTTTGCCGTACCGCCCTCCAAACCGGTGACTGCTGTCAGCGCATGGCTCAGGACCGTGGCCAGACCAAGCCCGGTGTGATCGGTGCCCTGCGCGCACAGGATCGCCGCAATGGCCTGATCTTGGCGCGACCGATCGGGGCCCAGCAGGCGCAGCGCCTGTCGCAACTGCCCTTCGGCCAGCGGATCGGTGGCCGCCAACAGGCCCTCGACCGTTGAAACCAGCGTATTGGCCAGCGCCCGGTTGATGACGGCCTCTGGCGTGCCGTCCAGCCCGGCGGGTTCCAGGAAAATGGCGGCGGGGCGGGTTTTCGGGTCAAACAGCGTTCGACGGTGGCCGCCGTCGCTGACGGCACTGCCAGCCTTGGTCACGGCCGTCGTGGGCGTGGTCGGCACCGCGAAAATTGGCAATTTTGGCGCTGAGAGGCGCGGGCTGATCGGCTGGCCCGTCTGATCGATGCGGGTGCAGAGGGTCTCCAGCGGTTTCCCCTCGGCCAAAAGGATCAGGGCCGCGCGGGCGGAAACCATCACCGACCCGCCCCCCACGGCCACAACACCATCGGCCCCAACCGCACGGATCGCATCGCGCAGACCTTCCACCGCCTGACGCGGGGCGTTTTGGCGGGCATCGGCAAGGGTTGCAACGCAGGCCTCGCCACAGGCGGCCACAACAGACGCCATCACCGGGCTTTCGGCCAAGGATGGAGAGCCCAGAACAACCACGCGGGAACAGCCCGCCCGGGCCAGTTCCGCCCGCAGATGCGACAGACAGCCCGAACCGGCAAACAGCCGCAGCGGCGATGACAGATGGCGCAGCATCAGGAAAGGAAGGGGCCCGGCGAACCGGGCCCGACCCCATCAGTTCATGCCGTACACGGCCGGGTCCAGATCCTTGAACATGTTGTCCAGCAAAAGCTGGGTCAGTTCGTCTTCGTTGTTGCGATCCTTCAGACCCTGCACCAGACCGGTCCATTTGGTGACATAGGGTTCAAAGGTCGCAAAGACGGCCTCGGGGTTTTCCAGCTTGTAGGTATCGCGGGCGATGCCTGCGCTATCGCCGACGCCATTGTCGATCCATGCCTGAACCGCTGCCTTCATGCTTTCACCCGGTTCGGCAACCACGGTCTGGTTCGCGGCAACGGCCGCATCCAGTGCGCTGGTCGCCGATTCCGCATAAAGGATATGCGCGCGCGCTTCGGTCCGGGCGGCCAGTTCCATGATGGTCTTGCGCTGCTCGTTGGTCAGGCTCTTCCACCAATCCTTGTTGATGGTCATCTGCGGCGAGTTGAAGGCCGGGGTCCACTTGGTCAGGGTGGTGAAGTTCGACACTTCTTGCAGGTTGCCGTCACGCAGCCAGTTGGCCGAAAGCGAGGCGCAATCCAACGCGCCGGTTTGCAGCGCCTGATAGGCTTCGGAGGCGGGCATGCCCACTGGAAAACCGCCGAGCGAGGTCACCAGCGACCCGATCAAACCATAGGCCCGCACCTTGAGACCCTGCATCTGCGCGGCCTCGGTGACGGCTTCCTTGGTGTTGCACATCAGCGAATATTCCGGGGTCGAGAACCCGGCCATCGGGATCACATTGTGACCTTCCCATTCCCCCAACGCGGCCGGGTCGTGCATCGCCCAATCCGCATAGGCCGCGCCGATGGCAATCGGATCGGGCTGGATAAAGCCGAAACCGGCGATCGAGGCGTTGATCGGCAAGTCCGACGGCGTGTAGCCTGTGGTGGTCTGACCGATCTGGGCCACACCGTCGCCAATGCCCTGCAGGTGCGAGTTCGGCGGCATGATCGCGCCACCGGTAAAGTGTTCAAAGGTGATCGCGCCATTCGTCGCGGCGGCCAGATCCTTTACGAACTGATCATTCGCCTTGGTGGTCGGCTCTGTCGGGCCGTTCCAGCTGGAAAAGCGAAGACTGTCCGCCTGCGCGCCACCGGCCAACATCATGGCAACCGCGCTGCCGGTCATCAGTAGAGTGAGCTTTCTCATCGTTATCCTCCCTAGGGTCAGTCGTTTCACAGGTCTGTCGTCGAAACCGAAAGGTCCCGCCAAAGTGCAAGTTCCTTCTGAACGGCCTGCACTTCGGCGGTGATCGCATCATGCGCATCACGCCCCAGCGGCAGACGGACTGGCGGTTCGGGCAAATCGACCAGACGCAACAGCGCTGTGCCGAAAAGAGCGGGATTGTTGGGCTGCTTGCCATGGCGGCGGGCGGCGTAGCCGGTGACAACCTCGGCCAAGGCCGCGTAGTCGGCTGGCACATCGTGACCCTGAACCAGCGAGGGGCCCGCGAAATCGCTGCGGAACCCGCCGGGCTCGACGATGGTCACGCGAATGCCCAAATCGCGAACCTCTTTGGCGACCGCTTCGGAAAACCCTTCGACGCCGAATTTGCTGGCGGCATAAAGGCCAAAGCCGGGGGTCGCCATGAACCCCGCATAAGAAGAAAGATTGATGATATGCCCGCTGCGCTGCTTGCGCAGGATGGGCAAAACCGCGCGGGTCATTTCAACCAGCGCAAAAAAGTTGACCTCGAACAGCGGGCGATAGGCCTCGGGCTTGGTGGTTTCGGCCAGCGACACCAGACCAAACCCCGCATTATTGACCAGAATGTCGATCCGCCCAACAGCCGCATGGGCCGCCGCAACCACATCGGGCAGGGCCGCAAGATCGCGGGCGTCCAAAGCGAAGGCCCGAAAGCGGTCGGAGAAACTGTCTGCCAGTGGATGAAAACCGTCCCGATCAAGGACAGTGACGACAACACGATCACCAACCGACAGGGCCGCTTTCGCGGTTTCAAGGCCCAATCCTTTGTCAGCACCGGTAATAAACCAGGTGCGCGGCGATCTGGACATTCGGCAACTCCCTCGTCCCGGTCAGAGCCGCACTTTTTATGCCACCGCCCCGCCCCCTGCCGCCCAAACCTTGGCACGCGGATTGCGGCGAAAGGAGCAAAGGCGCAAGGGCGCACAAGGATTGAGGAGTTCGGGCATGAAAATCGGCTATGTGGGGTTGGGCGCCATGGGTGGCGCGCTTGTACGCTGGCTGATCCCCAATCATCAGGTCATGGTCTTTGACCTGAACCCGACCCTTGTTGCCTCTTGTGTCGAGGCGGGGGCGACGGCGGCCTCATCACTCACCGAAATGGCAACGGCCTGCGACGTGGTGTTCTTGTGCCTGCCCCGCTCGGCGAATGTGGAACAGGCCCTGTTCGGGCCGAATGGATTGGCGGAAAGCCTGTCCCCGGGCAAGATCGTGGTTGATCAGACCAGCGGTCTGGCCCCCGACACCCGCGCCTTTGCCGCGCGCTTGGCCAAATCGGGGATCGTCATGCTGGATGCCCCGGTGGCGGGTGGCGTCCCGGCGGCCGTGGGCGGCACGATCACCATCATGGTTTCGGGCCCGAAAGAGGCGATGGATACGGTGATGCCCGCCTTCCGCAACATGACCGCCAAGATCTATTACGCATCGGCGCAGGTTGGGGATGCGCAGGCGGTCAAGACGCTGAACAACATGATGAACATGGTTCTGCGATCCACCACGCTGGAACTGGCCGCCTTGGCGGTGAAACATGGCGCGCGGCTGGACACGCTGCAAGCCGCGCTTCTTGCCGGTGTCGGCGGAAACTTTACCACGCGCACGGTTTTGCCCGCCATCGTGGCCAAACGCTCGGTCGGGGATTTTCGTCTGTCGCTGATGCTCAAGGATAACAATCAGGCGCTGGCCTTGGGCACGGCCTGCAATGTGCCCATGCCCCTGTCGGCCTTGGCCCGCGCCATGGTTCAGCAGAATATCCACATCGTCGGCCAGAACGCCGGTCTGGACGAGGTCAACAGCTTTATGGAGCAAGCCTGCGGCGTGCGTTTTGCCGAGGCGACCAATACCTTGGACGAGGTGCAGACACAGGCTCTGGCCGAAACCATCGGCACGGCACTTGCCGCCTGTAACCGCGCCATCGCCTACGAAATCCTGTCGGTCGCGGCCTCGCTGGGCATGAACCTGCGCGCCTTTGCCGATATCTTGAACAACGGTTCCGCATGGAGCCGCGAATGCGAAACGGTCCTGACCGAACTGGAAACCGGCACCCCTTGCCCGCGCACCATCGGCGACACCGTCACCGCCCTGCGCGCGGTTGAAGACTTGGCCGTGGCCAATGGCGTGACGATCGTGATGACCGGCGTACTGCGGGGCATGTGGGAAACGGCGTGCAAGGCACTTGGCGCCGATGCCGGGCTAGATCGTCTGGTGACGGTGTACGAGGCCGCCGCCGGCCTTTCCCTGCGCGCCTAAGCTTTTTGCCGCCGTCGGATCAGGTGAAACGCTCCGATGGCGGTGAACATCACCAAAAGATACCGGATGATGTGCGCCACCGAGACATAGGCGACGCTTTGATGGATCGCGAGCGCAAGGAGGCTCATCTCCATCATGCCGCCGGGGGCATAGCCCAACAGGGCCTCGAAATAATCGATGCCGGCGACAGACATCGCAACAGCCGCCATCCCTGCCGATACGCCCAACGACACCAGCGACGAGGTCAGGCCGTAAAGCATGCTGCGCGCCGCACTGCGGATGGACACCCCGGCGAACCGCGCCCCCACCGATGAGCCCAGCACCAATTGCGCGCCCAACGACAAAAGCGTTGGCGTCGGCGCGCGGGTGATGCCCACCAAATGCGCCAGCGCCGACAACAGCAGCGCGCCCAGCAGCAATTTTGCCGGAAACCGCAACAGACCGCCCACCTGCGGACCCAACCACACGCACAGCACCAGAACCACCCCGTCCAACACCGACAGATCGGTGATGTGGGTCACCGTCCGAACGGGCGCAGGCCCGGTGCCGCCATGCCAGACCACGATCAAGGCGATGACAAGCACCGACACCAGCACGCGCATGGAATGGGCCAAGGCTATCTGCCGTGTGTCGCCGCCATATTCCTCGCCCAAAAGGATCATGTCGGTCAGACCGCCCGGCACGCTGGACAGATAGGCCGTGATCTGGTCTTGCCCCGCGACCCGCCGGAAAAAGAGATAGTTCACCGTGGTGGACACCAGAATGAACAGCGGGATCGCAGCCAGCGGCAGCGCCCATTGCCCCAGATCGGCAAAAATTTCGGGCAAGAAGGCCGATCCCAGCACCACCCCCAGCACCGGCATGGCCAAGGGGCGCAGGAAATCGGGGCCGACCACGGGCACGCCGGCCAACGCAAGAATGCTGTTCAGGACCATCGGCCCGATGAACCATGGCAGGGGTGACCCGATCTGAACGGCAATCACGCCGCCGATCAGGCCAAGCCCAAGGGCCAAGGCATAACCGACAAGGAGGCGACGGGCGGGCAAGGGAGGCAAAGAGAGCATGGTGACCGCTCGTTTCTTCAGGTCCAGTCAGGCTAAGGGCTGCGCCAGCCAGTTCAAGCCCGCGCAGCCCCTTGTTATCCTGTGCCAGATATAGGCCAATCAGCCCTTGGCAGTGCCCAAGAAGTCGACAGCCACCAACCCCTTACCCTCGGGGCGAACCAACACGGGGTTGATCTCGGCCTCGGCCAGATTGGGGGTGCGCAAGATCACCTGCCCAAATTGCACCGCCGCATTGATCAAGGCCTCGATATCGGCCTTGGGCGCACCACGGAACCCTTGCAGCACCGTCCACAGCTTCAGCCGCTTCAACGCCCGCTCCACATCGGCGCGGGTGGCGGGCAAGGCCAGATAGGTGATGTCGCGATACAGTTCCACCGCAACGCCGCCCGACCCGATCGAGAGAACAGGACCGAAATCGGTATTGCCAAGGCAGGACAAGACCGCCTCGACCCCATCGGTCACCATTTCCTGCACAAGGATCGGCAAATCGGGGTTCGACAAGATGCGGCGGAACTCGGCGCCATGCGCCTCAACCTCGGCCGGGGTCGCGACCTTCAGCTTGACCAAGCCCAGTTCGGTCTTGTGCTCGGCGGCATCCGGCAGAACCTTGACCACCACCGGCCATTTCAGATCCTTGCAGGCCTCGGCCGCCGATTGGCCGGGCTGGACCAAAGTCCATTTTGCGGGCGTCACGCCAGCGGTTTCCAGATACTCCATCATCTCGCCCCAAGTCTGGGGCAAGGACAAGGTTTCCCCTTCAACCGGGGCGGCAATTTCGATCCCGCGATAGCGGCGGCGGTCATAAAGCCAGCGCAGCGCCCGCATGGTATTCGACGGATCGTCCGAAATCAGGATGCCCGCCGCCGCAAATTCGGCACGGGTTTCCGCGCTGACCTTTTCCATGGCAAAGGTGATGACGATGGGCAGACCGCTGTCCTTGGCCGCCTGTTTGAACGCATCGGCGTTGTCGGTCAGGTCTTTCATCCCCGACGAGGCAAACTGGATCACGATCGCCTCGGTCCGCTTTTCAGCCGACAGCACGGCCAAGGTGTCGCGGAACAGGTTGGGATATTGGCGGATCTGGCCGGTCAGATCGACCGGGTTGGCCTTGCGGGCAAATTCGGGCAACGTTGCCTCAAGCTTGACCATGGTGTCATCGCTAAAGGTACACATCGGCAGGCCGCGTTCGTCGCTGTGGTCGGCCAACAAGGCCCCTGCACCGCCCGACGAGCTGAGAACCGCGATCCCCCCCAGCGGATCACCCGAAGCGCGCGGGTCGGGCATATAGGACAGGCATTCCACCGCCGCCATCGCCTCTCCCAGACTGTCGACCATGATGATGCCAGCCTGCTCCAACACATCGGTATAGATGGCATGAGGCGACGCGATCTTGCCGGTATGCGAGGCGGTCGCCTCTTGCCCAAAGGCCGAACGACCAGCCTTCAGCACCACGATCTGAATGCCCCGCTGGCGCGCACGGGCCGCGATTGGCAGCAGGCGGGCGGCGTTGTCCAGACCTTCCAGATACAAACCGACGACGCGCACGTCATCCTGTTCGACCACCCAGCCCAAGGCATCCAGCGCGTCCATGCAGGTTTCATTGCCCACGCTGACGACATAGGAACAGCCCAGACCCGAGCGCTGCAAATGCGCGCCAATGGCCCCCATCAGCGCGCCGGACTGGCTGACGATCGCGATCGGCGCATGGCGCAGATTGGTCAGACCAAAGGCAGCGGCCCCAAAGGTCAGCATCGTTTTGGCGCGAACCGACCAAACCCCCTGCCCGTTCGGGCCAAGCACATGAACGCCATGCTCACGCGCGGCGGCGCGCAATTCCTTGGCAAGTTCTTTGCCGCTTTCGATTTCTTCGAAGCCTGCGGAATAGACGATGGCGCATTCGATCCCTTTGGCCCCGCATTCCGCGATCAGGCCCGGCACGGTTGCCGCGGGCGTGATGATCAGCGCGACATCGGGCACTTCGGGCAAATCGGCCAGCGTCTTATAGGCCTTGTGCCCCTCAACATCATCCGCCGAGGGCGAGACCGGATAGATGCGGCCTTCGAAACCATGCTGAATCAAGATCTTGACGATACGGTTCCGCGCACCAGGTTTGGGCGACGCCCCAACGATTGCCACACTTTTCGCGCGAAACACCTTGTCGAGCGGCGGAAGGGAGGAGTCAGCAAGAGGGGTGTGCAAGGTCATGTTCCAATTATCTCTAGGGTCGCTTGTCCGCCGGCCTTTGGCGATTGAGGAACCGTATCGCAAACCCCGTGCCATTTTCCGGGCACCTCGCTGCGACATTGATGAATGCCCCTCATGACCGACTCGGCATGAGAAGTGCTAATCCTTGAACTTGAAACTGCTATTGTCTTGACAGAAATAGATTTCTTTGCGCCATGGCTTTTTGAGAAGGCACGCAGCGTGTACTGGCTAAAACACGAAAGTGACAGGTTTATCGAGGCCGACGATTTCCACGTCGCACCTTTCCGAGCCGACGGAAAAACCTATGGAACACCGACGTTTATCTGGTCGGTCGTTGTGCAGGGTCGCCTGTTTGTGCGCGCCT
Source organism: Paracoccaceae bacterium (assembly GCA_023263735.1). Lineage (GTDB taxonomy): Bacteria > Pseudomonadota > Alphaproteobacteria > Rhodobacterales > Rhodobacteraceae > Pseudotabrizicola. Next base: position 8,013 of record JALQUQ010000094.1, read on the forward strand.
ACAACGGGACATCGTCATCGTGGTATCGGGCCGCTGTCACCGTCGGTTCCGGGCGGATCGTGCTGACGGGGCGAAGCTTTAAGGTCAATTTCCGCGTTGCGGACCCAAGCTTTGCGAATGAGATCGATGAGGCGTACAAGTTCAAATACGCCTCATCCCGTTATTTGAAGCCCATGATTTCGGATCGCGCCCGTGCCGCCACGCTTGAGGTGACACCGTTCGATCCCATGGGCTGACCTGCGCCCTTGGCAACCGGGCTGGCGGTGCATTGCGTTGCTGGCCACCGATCCCGACGGCCAGCCGCAAAATCACTTTCGATCAGGCGCCGTATTGTTCGTCGGTGACCTTTTCCATCCAGGTGACCGGCGATCCGTCGATGCTTTCCTGAATGGCGAAATGGCTCATTGCACTGCCGGGCGCGGCCCCGTGCCAGTGGCGGACGCCAGCGGGGAACCAAACCACATCCCCTTGATAGATTTCCTGAATTTCGCCACCCTCAACCTGAACACGGCCGCGCCCAAAGGTCACGATCAGGGTTTGCCCTGCCGGATGCGTGTGCCAAGCCGTGCGTGCGCCCGGCTCGAACGTCACATGCGCACCGGAAACACGGCCCGGTTCTTCTGCGGCGAACATCGGGTCCACGCGGACAGTCCCCGAAAAATAGTCGGTCGGCCCCGGATACGAAGGGTTGGTCCCGCTGCGGGTAATTTTCATGGAAGTCTCCTTCATTTGAACACAGGCCGCCAGAGCGCAATCTGCGCGCCAATTCCAGCCAGAACGCCATCCTTTCACAAGACCAGAAGTTGCCGCGCGGCGAAAGAGCCAGTGCCCACAACCACTTATGAAGCCGCTTCATCAAAGGGGGGCCTGTGTCGCCAACAGATGCAAGGCCCACCCAAAAAACGGCCCCACGTTCGCGAAACAGACACGCAATGACCGCCCGGCGGACAGTTTTTGCCCAGCGCGCCCCGCAAAGGCTGGATCGGCGACACCCGTTTCCTCCATTGGCCGCCACCAAGCCCGGCGGTGCTACTTCGTTAGATTTGGCAGGGTTCAAGGCTGATGTACTCAAGTCTCCGACCTATGCCGCAATGCTCAAAGCTCA
>JALQUQ010000095.1 GCA_023263735.1 Paracoccaceae bacterium
GTCACTTCGGCGCCCACCATATGCGCGCCCAACAGCTCGCCCGTCTTGGCATCAAAGACCGTCTTGATCATGCCCTCGGATTCGCCCAAGGCAATCGCCTTGCCGTTGCCGATAAAGGGGAAGCGGCCAACCTTGACCTGATAGCCCGCATCCTTGGCCTTTTGTTCGGTCAGGCCAACGCTTGCCACCTGCGGATGGCAATAGGTGCAACCGGCAATCGAATTCGGCTTGATCGGATGCGGATGCTTGCCCGCGATCAGTTCGGCCACCATCACGCCTTCATGGCTGGCCTTGTGCGCAAGCCAGGGCGCACCGGCGATGTCGCCGATGGCATAAAGCCCCTCGACCCCGGTGCGGCAATATTCATCCGTCACCACATGGGTGCGGTCGATTTTCACGCCCAAAGCCTCAAGCCCCAGATTTTCGACATTGCCGACGATGCCCACGGCGGAAATCACCGTGTCGAATTCGGCGGTGGTGGTGCCCTTGGCGTCTTCCAGATGCGCAGTCACGCCAACGCCGGGCTTGCGATCCAGTTTCTTGACCGTGGTCTTTTCAAGGATCTTCATGCCCTGTTTGACAAAGGCTTTCTTGGCAAAGGCGCTGATTTCGGCATCTTCCACCGGAAGCACACGGTCCATCACCTCACACACCGTCACATCGGCGCCAAGGGTATTGAAAAAGCTGGCGAATTCGATGCCGATGGCCCCCGACCCGATGACCAGCAGTTTTTTCGGCATCCGCTTGGGTTGCAGCGCATTCTTGTAGGTCCAGACCAGATCGCCATCGGCTTCCAGCCCGGGAAGTTCGCGCGCCCGCGCGCCGGTGGCAAGGATGATCGACTTGGCGGTCAGCTCTTCGACGCCCTTGTCGGTCTTGACCGCAACCGTGCCCTTTTTCGGCAGGGTGGCCGCGCCCATGAAAACCGTGACCTTGTTCTTTTTCATAAGATGGCCGATGCCGCCGGAAAGCTGTTTGGCCACCCCGCGCGACCGCGCGACGACGGCATTCAGATCATAGGACGCGCCTTCGACCTTCAGCCCGAATTCCTTGGCCCGGTGCATCAGGTGAAAGACCTCTGCGCTGCGCAACAGGGCCTTGGTCGGGATGCAACCCCAGTTCAAACAGATGCCGCCCAGATGTTCGCGTTCGACAATGGCCACTTTCAGGCCAAGTTGGCTGGCGCGGATGGCCGCCACATAGCCCCCCGGGCCCGCCCCAACTACGATCACATCAAAAGTCTGAGCAGCCATGTTTCGCCTCCCTAGGAAAAGTGGTTTACCCCTAAACTATTTTTCACACCCAAGCAACGCGCCCAGTGGAAGACGCCTATGCAGCGGATGCATAGCTAGCCCTTCAAACGTTGGATCAACGCCCCATAGCCGCCGTTTTCCAGAAATTCCTGCTCGGCCGGTGTGGTTTCGCGGCCCAAAGCAGCATTCCGAAACGGAAAGCGGCCGAATTGTTCAATGATCAACTGATGGGCCCGCGCATGCAGCGCCATCGTGGGGTCTGAGGAAACCCGCTCGGTCAACAGCGCGACGGCCTTGACCTGATCGGCCGGGTTTTCCGAATGTTCAAAGGGCATGTAAAAGAACTGCCGCTCAGGCTCGGGTGCCATCATGTCCCAGCCTTCCTCAATCGCGACCAAGGCTGCGGCGCGGGCACGGGCATCGGTGGCAAAGGCCTTGGCATCGCCCCGATGCATGTTGCGCGAAAATTGATCTGCCACGACGATATAGGCCAAAGCCACCGCCGGACCCGCGATCCAATGCTCCAACCCGCCATCCGCCAAGGCCTGCCACAGATCGCCAAAGCGCATGCCGATCAGGGCATCCAACGCCTCGCCCCCGGCATACCAGCCCTCGGGGCCGATTTCGCCCAACCAAAAGTCCAGCACTTCCACCGGATCCGACATGTCTGGCCCCCCTTGCGTTGGGGTCAGCCTGTCAGTCCGCGCCTGCGGGCGCAAGCCACATTCCGCGGCGCCAGATCAGGGGGCCTCGTTCAGGCGGGCATCTTCGGCATCAACCATGGCCGCCGTTTCCGCCGCGACAACCGACCCCGTCGGCATGATCGGCGTATAGCCCGAGGTTGCATGCGGCGTGCGCGGGCGGCGCGTCATGCGCCAAGCGGCATAGGCCGCCAGCGCGGCAAACAGAACCGACATATACAGGAAAAAGCCAAAAGGCCCGATCACCCCCATCATCCAGCCGGTGGTGATCGGCCCGGCAATCGCGCCCACACCGTTGATAAAGATCAGCCCGGCCGACGCCGCCGCCATATCGGATTTATCAAGGTAGTCGTTCACATAGGCCAAGAGCAGCGAATAAAGCGGGTTGGAAATACCGCCCCCAACAGCCCCGACGGCAACCAGACCCCAGAATGGCAGGTCCAAGACGAACGGCAAGGCAAGCGCCACCGCCCCGATGACCGACACCCACAAGATCAGTTTGCGGCGATCCATCCGGTCAGACAGCCAACCGATCGGATATTGCGCCACCAACCCACCGACATAGATGCCCGAGATAAAGATCGACAGATCCGCCACCGACAGCCCGACCGAGGTGCCCCAGACCGAAGCCATGCCGAATTGGGCCGAAAACACACCACCCAGCAAAAAGATCCCCACGCAGCCCAAAGGCGATGCGCGGTAAAGCTGCACGAATGACAGCGGTTTGGTGGTGTCAAACGCCGGCGCCTGCGAGACCGAGAGCAAGATCGGCGTAAAGGCCAGCGACACCAGAACCGACGGAATCACGAACAGCACATAGCCCGACGGATCGCCCACGTTCAAAAGCATCTGCGCCGCGATGATCCCGATCATCTGCACGATCAGATAGAGCGACAGCGCCTGCCCCCGGGTTTCGTTGGTCGAGGCGTTGTTCAGCCAGCTTTCCGCCGTGATATAGACCCCCGAAAACGAAAAGCCGATCAGCACGCGCAACAGGGCCCAGACGATCCAGTTCGGCGCGGCGGCATACATGATCAACACGGCCGAAATCATCGACCCAAGCGCCGCGAACACCCGCACATGCCCGACGCGGCGGATCATGTCGGGGGCCAGACGGCTGCCAAACAGAAAGCCCACGAAATAGCACGACATCACGACCGACATTTGCGTGGTCGAGAAATCCTCGATCGCGCCCCTGATCCCCAGCAAAGACCCCTGCATCCCGTTACCCAGCATCAAAAGGCTAAGGCCCAGCAGCAGCGCCCAAGAGTTACGGAGAACGAAAAGCATGACGTCAGTCCTTTGTTTGCCCGCACCCTATCGGATTTTTCGGGACACGTGCGCGTTTGGGCGACAAAACCTTGGCGGTTTCACACCTTTGGAATCAGCAGCGAGGCATCGCCATAGCTGAAAAAGCGATAGCCGTTCGATATGGCATGGGCGTAAATCCGATCGATCCGTTCCTTGCCCATCAGCGCCGAGACCAGCATCATCAGCGTCGATTTGGGCAAGTGGAAATTCGTCATCAGCGCATCGGCGACGTGAAATCGAAAGCTCGGATAGATAAAGATGTCCGTCGGCCCTTCGAAGGCCGCAATCTGGCCCGCGCGGGCGGCGGTTTCGATCAGGCGAAGCGCGGTGGTGCCCACGGGAATGACGCGCCCGCCCTTTGCCTTGGTTTCGGCAATCTCTTGCGCGGCATGGGCGCTGACCTGCCCCCATTCGGCGTGCATCTTGTGGGTTGTCACATCCTCGACCTTGACCGGAAGGAATGTGCCCGCCCCCACATGTAGGGTGACTTCGGTAAAGCTGACCCCCTTGGCCGCAAGCGCAGTCAAGAGGTCGGCATCGAAATGCAGGCTGGCCGTGGGCGCCGCCACCGCGCCCGAATGGCGGGCAAAGACGGTCTGGTAATCCTCGGCATCTTGGGCATCGGGTGCGCGTTTGGCGGCGATATAGGGGGGCAGCGGCATGGCGCCCGCCGCCGCCAAGGCCGCATCAAAATCATCGCCCGCGACGCTGAACACCAGCCGCAAATCGGTTTCGGACTTCTCGGCCACCTCGGCGGTAAAGCCCGGGGCGAATTCGATCACCTCGCCCGGATTGACCTTGCGCAACGGCTTGGCCATCGCCCGCCACCCCTGATCGGCGGGTTCGAGCAGAGTCACCTCGATCTTGGCGCGCGCCTCTCCCCTTTGGCGATGCCCGGTCAGGCGGGCCGGAATCACCTTGGTGTTGTTCAACACCAGCCGGTCACCCGGCTGGAACACATCCACCAGATCCGACACCCGCAAATCGGTGATCTGGTCGCCCTCGGCCAACAGCAGGCGCGCCGAACTGCGCGGCTTTGCCGGACGGGTCGCAATCAGGGACTCGGGCAGATCGAAATCGAAATCGGAAAGTTTCATGCCGGCTATTTTTCCAAAACGGGCGGTGCTGCGCGGAACAATTCGCGGAACAGGCCGGGGGTCAGCAAAGACAGCGGATTGACGCTGACTTTCGGATTGTCTGCGGTGCCTCTCAGGTCATAGTTGAACCCAAAGACCCCTTCTCCCTTGCGGGTCAGCGCAGACCCGATACCATTCAGCAGATAGACCGGAGAGATCACCCCTTGCAAGGCCAGCTTCTTGGTTTGGGTGCCGTAAAGCCCCGCCAAGGTGACGCCAAGGCTGGCCCCGGTGGCCGAGCCATCCGAGATTTGCACGGCCTGCGGGGTCAAAACCAGATTGGCGCTGGCCCGGCCAAACAAGATGCCGTCGCCGTTCAACTGCTCTAACAGACCCACGACCGAAATCGCCGACAGCAATTCGGCCAGAACATTGGCATCGGTCACGCGCACATTGTCGATATCCACGCTGCCATCATATTCGCCCACCCCCGGGCGCGGGCGCAACCGCAGATCCATCGCGCCCCCCTTGGCCGAAGAAAACACATTGGCCGCGCGCAACACCGCCCCCGCATCGGCCGAACGGATGCGCACCGCCGTGCCGTAGGTAGACGGAACCACGGTGCCCTGCACGGGGGCCGCCCCATTGACCAAACCGACAAAGGTGCCGTTCATCCCGCCCAACTGGCTGAACTCGCCCGAAAATCCGGTGATCGCGATGGTGTCGGTCACCTGTAGCACATCAAGTTGAACCGAAAGCGGGCTGGCATCGGTGGTTTCGGTCGTGGCGACGGTGGCAGGCCGATTGAACCGGTTCAGATCGACCCGCCCACCATTCAGCCGGATTTCCGGGGCCTGCCCCTTGCCCCGGCCCAGCAGTTCGACGGGGCCTTCCATCCAATCCTGCACGCGCACCCGCGAAAAGATCGCCCGGTCCAGCCCCCCACCCGGACGCAGATTGACCGCCCCCAAGGCATCAAGCCCCGAGGCCGAGAGTTCGACCCGGGTGATCTGGGGCACCTCGTCCAGCGTTGCATCCACCTCCAGCCGGCCGGTTTGCTGCGGTGCCTTGGCCCAGCCGATCGACGGAATGCGCAAACCGATCCCGTTCAGGGTGGAGGTCAGGCGCAGGTCGCCCGGTTTGCCCCGCTCCAGCGCCAAAACCATCAGGGCCGTGCCGCTGCCATCCACCATGTCGGACGGCAGGCCCAGACCGAATTCCTTGACCGTGACAGGCGACAAGGCCACCGTGCCGGTGATCGTGGATTTGCCCTTTTGATCGGCCGAAAACCGTTGATCATAGGTGACGTCAAAGGGCACGGCCCCCAATTTGCCCGCCCCCGTGATCGTCATCCCGTCATTGACCGCCCGCAAATCCAGCTTGGGCGCGGTGATCGTCTTGCCCTTGATCAGCACATCCGAACTGAAATCCGTCACCGTGCCCGCAACGTCAAAGACCACATCCTTGACATCGACCTTTTGCACCAAGGGCAATTGCAGATGGGCCAGAATATCGGCCTGCCCCTCGCCCAGATCGACCGCGCGGCCCGCCTTGGTCAGAAAGTCGCACGGCGGCAGATCCACCAGCGCCAGGGCGGCCAAAAGCCCGCTTTTCGCCCGCAGTTTGACATCGCCCATGGCCGGGCGCTGCGTGATATCGGGCACCACAAAGATCGAGCCCGCCACATCGATCTGCCCGCCCGAGGGGGCCTGAACCCGCCCCTCTTCAACCACCAGCGTATAGGTCCGCCCCTCGATGGTTGACCGGCCTCGCCCGTTTTGCACCGGCGGCAGGGTCTTGATCACCCGCACTTCGGCCCCGGCAAAGTCATAAGACAGCGAAAACCGCGGCTCTTGCCCCTGAGTCAAGCGGACCGCGCCGCGCAAATTGGTCAAAAGCCCCTCGGCCACATTCTCGCCGATCCAGGTGCGCGTCTTGGACACCAGCGATTTGGGCCAAAGCTGCAGCAGCCGATCATGGGCAATGGCATCCAGCGCCAGATCGACGGCGACCTGCCAGCCCTTGGCATCGGCCGATACATTGCCGTTCAGGGTCAGGCGACGGCCCCGCTCCTCGATCAATGAGACCTGACCAAGGTCAAGCCGGAACGGATTGAGCATCAGCCGCGCATCGACCGCGCCATCGGTAAAGATCAGCGGGCGTTCAAAAAGCCCCTCCGGGTCGATCTGAACGCCGTTCAAATCGATCTGGCCAAGAAACCCGGCCGGACGGGCCCGGCCAAGCGCGCCACGGATGATCTTTCCGCTGTCTGCGATCATATAGACCGCGCCTTGCGCCTGCAGACGCAGGATCGGGCTTTGAAACGAAAGTTCGGGCAGGATCAGGCGGCCCTCTTCGCCGTCATAGCGCACCCGCAAGACCGCGCTGTCAAAGGCGATGGGCTTGGCGGTGGCATTGGGGCGCAACGCCCCCTTGGCCAGCGACAACTGCCCGCTCAGCGCCTCGACCCCCTCTCCGGTGACTTCGGCGGCGATCCGGCCCGAGATCGGGGCGTCAAGCACCTGAAGCCAGGCCAGCAGCGGGGCCTGTGCCGCGATATCGGCGGCCGCCACCTCGGTGATCGTGGCGGTCACCCGCAGGCGCTCTTCATCCTTGGGCCTGACCAGCGTGATCTGCGCCAAGGCCGTGCCGCCCTGCCCATTGGCCAGCGAAAAGCCCAGTTCCGTCGCCAAAAGGTCAGAGCGATTGTCCAGCCGCAGGCGTCCATCGCCCACCGTCCAGCTTTTGTTCAACCGCGCATCCGACAGGCTCAACGCCATCGCCTCGGCCTCGATCGTCTTGAGCCGCGACAGGATCGGCAATTGGAACATCTTGTCCAATTCGGCAAAAAGATCGGCCAGACCCATGATCTTTGGAAAATCGCCGCCCCCGCCCAGGTCAAGGTCAAAAGAGCCGTCGATCAGGCGGCGCAGCTTGACCTCGGCCCCGACCAGACGCAGCGTTGCGGGACGAAGGGCGCGCTGTTCCATCAAGGCCTCGGCCGAAAAGGAAAGCTGCACATTGGGCAGTCGCACAAAGGTCGCGCCCAGATCGTTCAACAGACGCAAATCATCCAGTTCCACTTGCGGCGTGGTGCCATTGGCAAGGGCAAGGCTGATGCCCCCGACCGACAGCCGCAACCCCGGCGCCTGATCGCGCAGCGTGTCGTTCAGCCGGGTTTCCAGCTCTGCCACCGCCCAGACCGGCAGCGTCAGCGTCCGCCCCAAAGCCGCAAGCGTGGCCAGAACGATCAGCCCCACCATCAGGAAAAACAGGATAAACCCGATCCCCCCCGCCGTGCGGCTTCGGCGCCGGTTGCGGAGCGCGCGCGGCCTTTGGCGTGACGGGCCCCCGGGTTCCTCAGAAATGGTCAAAGCGGCAGGGGCATCGGCCCAAGTGCCACCCTCCCCCCCGCCTTCGGCCCGAACAGGCGCGGACGCAACAGAAACAGCCTGCCCGGCTGGGTCGCCCTTGTCCTGGTCTTGCCTGTCCGTCACCGATGCCTCCACGGCATTCTATCTCTGGATCGCCGGGCGAAAGACCGCACCCGATCCCCCTCGCCAAGTTCTTTGCCGCTCATGCCTTTATCTTTGCAGGAACACAACTAAATCGCAAAGCACGAAGCCGTATCCCGCCCGCCAAAAGCAAGGAGTTGCCCATGACCACCCCCGATACCGCCGCAGATACCGCCCCCGAAATTGCCTCCCTGACCCCCGGTGCCATGGCCCCCGATTTCACCCTGCCCCGCGATGGCGGCGAGAATGTTCACCTGCAGGCCCTGCGCGGCAAACCGGTGGTTCTTTACTTCTATCCCAAGGACGACACTCCCGGCTGCACGCTTGAGGCGCAAGATTTCACCCGCCTGCTCCCCGATTTCGCCGCCTTGGGCGCAACCGTCTTTGGCATCAGCAAGGACAGCGTCAAAAAGCACGAAAAATTCTGCAAGAAACATGGGTTGGGGATTGCGCTTCTGAGCGATGAAGGGGGACAGGTCTGCGAAACCTATGGGGTGTGGAAAGAAAAGCAGATGTACGGCAAGACCTATCTGGGGATCGAGCGCACCACCGTTCTGATCGATGCCACCGGCAAGATTGCCCGCATCTGGCCCAAGGTATCGGTGACCGGTCATGCCGAAGACGTCTTGGCAGCCACCAAAGAGCTGTGACATAGACGCCCCAGCAAATTCCTTTCAAAGGAATTTGCAAATCTTTTTGAAAAAGATTTGCGGGGGACCATGACCACAAGTTTGGCTCAGATGGCGGTCGAGGTGCTGAATACGGCCGATGGCCGCGCCAAGACGGCTTTGGCGCGGCGTCACGCGCAGGCTTGGTTTGCGGCCCGACGGGCCGGAACGCCGCTGCCGATTGGCACGGCATCGCCCCCTGACATGCCCGCCCGGCCTGAAAGGCCCGAACTGCTCGACCCGCGCGATGTGCCGCGCCGTCGGCCGGGGTCGGCCGTGGGGCGGATCGCCTTGCTGCATGCGGTGGCCCATATCGAACTGAACGCGGTCGATCTTCACTGGGACATTCTGGCCCGGTTTGCCCATATCCCGATGCCCATCGGCTTTTACGACGATTGGGTCAAATCCGGCGATGAAGAGGCCAAGCATTTCAACCTTGTCTGCGATTGTCTTGAGGCCTTGGGCAGCCATTACGGCGCGATGCCCGCCCATGCCGGCATGTGGAAGGCCGCATCCAACACCGCGC
>JALQUQ010000096.1 GCA_023263735.1 Paracoccaceae bacterium
ACGCCCGAATGGGCCTCGTGATCCTGATTGGTCACCACGATGGCCGCCTCTGGCCCGCGCAGCCACTGACGCACCGCTTGGGCCAAGACATAGGTATTGGCGCTGGTCGAGGGGCCAAAGCTGACCTCGGCCGTCTTCACCCCCATCATCGCGGCAAGTCGGCTGCGCGCTTCGTCCATCTCTTGCCCCCCGGCCTGCGCCCCGGGATAGGGCGCATAGGGCTGCACCTTGCGGTCGGTGTAAAATCGGGTCAGGCGCTGAACCACCTGCGCGCAGGGGAAACTGCCCCCCGCATTTTCAAAAAACGCATGCCCCGACAGAACCGGCGACGAAAAGGCCGGAAAATGCGAACGGACAAGATCGATATTCAGTCCCATGAACCACCCAAGATTTGGCCATGGAGACATGCACCCCGCAATGGCGGGACATCCCGATCCATGGCAGGTCTTCCAGCCCGACAATGGCCTGTCTCGGCCCTCGCCAGAAAGATTGGTGCCCAACCTTTCACCAGTCACGCTATGCGGCAATGCGTCAGGGCGCAAGCCTGCGATTTCCTTTGGGCTCGCGCCTTGTGCGCCCGGAAGTCCTGAACTAGCTTACCTGCACTATGACAGAGCCAATTCAAACTTGGCCATGGTCCAACCGACAGGAGCAAGAATGTCCCGTATCACCACACATCTGACCGGAGCCGCTTCGGCACTGGTTCTCGGTCTTGTCCTTGCCGCACCTGCCCGCGCCGCCGATGCCGACCTTTTGGTCTTTGATTGGGCTGGGTGGGAAATTGACGGCGTATTGACGGATTACGTTGCAAAACACGGTCAGCATCCGACCTATACTTTCTTTGGCGACGACGACGAAGCGTTCCAGAAAGTGTCTTCGGGTTTCAAGGCCGATGTCGGCCACCCCTGCTCGGCTTCGGTTCCGCGCTATCGCGATGCCAATCTGGTCGAACCGTGGGATACGTCAAAGATCCCGGAATTCGCCAATATCGCCCCGCATTTCCTGAATTCCTCGATCTTCAAGGATGATGGCGGCGTCTGGTTCATTCCGACCGATTATGCCTATACGGCAACGGCCTACAACACCAAGGACGTCCCGGCCGAAGACGTGGCCTCGCTGTCGGTCTTTACCAACCCGAAATATGCGGGCCGCATCTCGCTGCCGGATTCGGCGGATGACATCTGGTCCTTGGCCTTCCTTGCGACCGGCGTCAGCGATTGGTCGAATGTGACCGACGACCAGTTCACCGCTGCCGCCAACTGGCTGCGTGAGGCGCACAAGAACGTGCGCGCCTATTGGTCGGACCCGGCTGAAATGTCCCAGTTGATGGCAACGGGTGAGGTGTTGGTCGCATGGTCGTGGAACGACGGCGTGGCCCTGTTGCAGGCCGAAGGCTTCCCGATCGGCTTTCAGCGCAGCCCGGCCGAAGGCGCGGCAACCTGGTTCTGCGGCTATGTAAACTTCAAGGATGCCCCCGGTTCCGAAGACAAGGCCTATGACTTCATCAATTCGATTCTGGCCCATGGCTCGGCCAAGGCTCTGTTGGATGAACTGGGCTACGCCCATTCCAACACCGCTGCGATGAAGGAAATCTCGGAGGACGAGTTGAAAGCCGCCTTTGTCGATCCGGTGACCACCACGCTGTTGGCCCAAACCCCGGTTTCGGCGGAATTCCGCGAAAAGATGGTCAACGAATTCGAACTGATCAAATCGGGCTTCTGATCTGATCCAGACCCATCGCAAACGCCCGGGGGAAACCTCGGGCGTTTTTCTTTGCGTCAAACCTGTCGCTTCCCCGCTTGTCCCCGCCGCCCCGCGCCCCTATATTGAACTTGTTCGGGTTCGCCCGGACTATGGCGATAAACGCACCTGTAATAGACGGCTCGGACCCGGGGGCGGTACCCGGCGGCTCCACCATTCCACCCGGCATTGCGGGGGTTCGGGGTCGAAATAGGATCGACGAACGTTCAAAGAGGCCAGCTTTCGCTCGGTGAGCCACCACCGTTATCGGTGCAAACGTACAGTTGCCAATGACAACCGTGCTCCGGTCGCTCTGGCTGCGTAAGCAGCTCGAAACACCAAAACTAAGTCCTTGCGCTTAGCCGCGTAAGGCGGGGTTCGCAGGTACCTGGCAACAGAAACCTGCACTTTCCCCCCTTAGACCCAGCCCATGATCTGCCACCACAGGTAGTCTAGCGGCAAAACCAAGATCACGCTCAGCCCGGCCGAAACCAGCATCACCTTGCTCAGGGCCGCCATCCGCTCGCCCGACATCTGCATGGCCACCACCAAGGGCGCGACCTGAAACGGCAAGAGCACGGTTGAAAAGCCAACGACCTGCGTCATCAGAACCGATTTGATCGGCCATTGCGTCAATTGCGCCAATTCTGCCGCCATCGGCGTCAGGATCGACGGCACCGCCGGGGTGGTCGTAAACACCGCCGTAACCGTGGCCATCAGCGACAATGACAGGAAATTCGCGAAATCCCGCCCGGGGGCCAAGGGCAACAAGGCCTCGATCGTTTGGCCCAAATGCACGCCCAGCCCCGACAGATTGACCATCTGGCCCAAGGCCATGGCCCCCACCACAAAGATCAACAGCCCAAAGTCGGCGCTGGTTTTGAACGCCGCCGCGCTGACCACGCCAACCCCCGGGGCCAACAGAACCGTGGCCGCCGCCAGCCCCACCCAAGCCGGGTTGATGCCGTGCAGCGTATCGGTCACCCACAGCGCAATCGTCACCCCCAGCACCAGCGCCACCCGATAGGGATGGGTCATCGCAATCGGCTTGGTCTCGCCCGTGGGGCCCTGTGTCCGCACATGGTCAGGAAACATCCGCAAGACCACCGCAAGGATCAGCGCCATCCGCACCATCCCCAGAACCGGATAGTGCAGCACCAGATATTCCAGATAGCCCAACCGGACCCCGGCCGTGGTTTCGGCGGCCCCGGCAAAGATGACATTGGGAATATTCGACGGCAAAATCGCAAAACTGGGCATGTTGCAGGCAATCGCCAAGGTGACGGCGATCCCGATCCGGCCGTTTGATCCTTTGCCAAATCCCACCGCATCGGCCATTGCCATCCCGATCGGCACCAGAACCACGGCCCGCCCGACCGACGACGGCATGACAAAGCCCAAGAGCATGGCGCTCAGGCTCAGCCCGATCAGGATTTGCGCATAGCTCGACCCAAAGCCCCGGCTCATCACCCGTGCCAAGGCCGCGCCAAGGCCAGAGGTCCCGATCGAACTGCCAATCACAAAGCCCGAGATGATCAGCCAGATCGCGGTCGAGGAAAATCCGGAAAACATCACCTCGGCCGGGAAAAGGCCGCTGACCATCACGATGGCAAACAGGACCATGCTGCCAAAGTAATTCGGCGCGACACCCGTGCCCCACAGCGTGACCATCAACAGCACCAGCCCCATGACCGGGGCCTGCGCCGGGTCAAATCCGCCCACGCCCAATGACAGGGCCAGTGCCACCGCCGCAGCCAGCGCCACGACATACCATCTTTTGTCCAGTTTTGCCGCTTGCATGGCCGACCCTTCTTTGACTGCCCGCAAGAAATCTCCAATTCGGGGCCAAGGCAAGTGTGACACTTGGAACCACAGGGCAAACTTGCCGGGCGGGGGGCGCCCCCGCCTCTGGCAGCCCTAGGCCCGCAGCATCGCGCCGGGGTTCATGATCCCCTTCGGGTCCAACGCCGCCTTGATGGCCCGCATCGCCATCAGCTTGGCCGGGTCGCCGTATTTCTCCAGATCCGTCACCTTAAGCCGCCCGATCCCGTGCTCGGCACTGACCGATCCCCCCAGATCATGGACGATATCATGCACGCAGGTCTTGACGGCATCGCGTTGGTGATCGTGATCCTTGCGCGATTTTCCGGGCATCGGAAACACGTTGAAATGCAGGTTCCCGTCGCCCAGATGCCCAAAGCAATTGACCCGGAACTGATCGATCTGGCCCAGGGCTTGGGTCGCCCGCGGAATGAACCCGGCGATTTCCGACAGGGGGAGCGAGATGTCATGGCTGGAAACCGCGCCGATCTTGCGGTTTGCCAGCGGGATCGACTCGCGGATGGCCCACAGCCCCTGCCGTTGCGCCTCCGAGGTTGAAATGACCCCATCGGTCACCAGACCCGCCTCTTCGGCCTCGCCATACAGGGCCGCCATCGCCTCTTCGGGTTCGATTTCGCGCGGCAGCCCAAGTTCCACCATCACCGACCATTCCGGCAGCGGGTCCAGCGGCAAGCTGATTTCCGGCATGGTTTCGCGCAGGAAATCATAGCCTTGGCGGTGGATCAATTCAAAGGCCGACACCATGCCCGACAGCCGCCCTTCGGCCAAGGCCAAAAGATCCAGCGCGGCGGTGGGCGATGGCACCGACACCAGCGCCGTGATTTGCGCGGCGGGAATCGGGAACAGCCGCAGACTGACCGCCGTGATGATGCCCAAAGTACCCTCGGACCCGATCAGCAGATGGCGCAGATCATAGCCCGTGTTGTCCTTGCGCAACCGCTTTAGCCCATTGAAGATCGACCCGTCGGGCAAGACCGCCTCGACCCCCAGCACCAGATCGCGGGTGTTGCCATAACGCAGCACGTTCAGCCCGCCCGCATTGGTCCCCAGATTGCCGCCAATCCGGGCCGACCCTTGCGACGCCAAGGACAGCGGGAACAGGCGGTTCAACTTTTGCGCCTCGTCCTGCACCTGCTGCAAGATCATCCCGGCTTCGACCACCAAAACGTTTTCCGACGGATAGGCCCCCCGCAAGGCCGTCATCCGTTCCAGCGAAATCAGCAACGGCACGGGCCCCTCGGCAAGGATCTGCCCGCCGACCAACCCGGTTCCCCCGCCCAACGGAACGATCGCGACCCCGGCCTTGGCACAGGCGCGAACGATCTGGGACACTTCGTCGGTCGTGCGCGGACAGGCCACCGCCGCCGCCTGCCCCGTCCAACGCCCGCGCGGCTCTTCCAGATCGCGCGGTTCAGCGTCGCGCAGCACGCCGGGGATCAGGGTCGCAAGCTCGGACAAGAACGCAGCCGTGCAGGAAACAAGCATCGGGTCACACCTTTCAGGGGCCACGCGCCCCGACAGTTATCTTGAGGCCAGACCCAGCAGCGCGCGGGCCGCCTGCCGCGCCGCATCGCTGACGGTATCCCCCGAAATCATCCGGGCAATTTCTTCGATCCGTTCGTCCGGCGGCAGGGCAACGACGGTGGACAGGGTTTGCCCCTGATCCACCCGCTTTTCCACGCGCCAATGATGCGCCCCAAGGGCGGCCACCTGCGGGCTGTGGGTCACGACAAGAACCTGCGCCCCCTCGGCCAAAGATTTCAGACGCCGCCCCACGGCATCTGCCGTGGCCCCGCCGACACCCCGGTCGATTTCATCGAAAATCATCGTCTTGCCAGCGTTCTCATCGGTCAGACAGACCTTGAGCGCCAAGAGAAACCGCGACAATTCCCCGCCCGATGCGATGCGGTTCAACGGACCCGAGGGCGAACCGGGGTTGGTTGCGACGGTAAAGGTCACCTCATCCACCCCATCCGGCCCCGGATCGGTGGCGGTGATGTCGGTGGTAAACACCGCCCGCTCCATCTTGAGCGGGGCGAGTTCGGCCGCCATCGCCTTGTCCAGCCGTTCAGCCGCGGTCTTGCGGGCGGCAGTCAGGGCCTTGGCCTCGGTCGCATAGGTGTCATTGGCCAGCGTCACGGCCCGCTGCAAGGCCCCAATACCCGAAGCCCCGGCATCCAACGCCTGCAACCGCTGCCGCAGATCGTTGGCATAGCCGCCCAGATCATCGGGCAACACATTGTGCTTGCGGGCCAGCGCGCGAATGGCAAACAGCCGCTCTTCCAAGGCTTCAAGTTCGGACGGGTTGAACTCAAGCCCCGACAGACAATCCTCGACACCCGACTGCGCCTCGGACAATTCGATCAGCGCCCGGCCCAAAGCCGCCAGCGGGGCGTCAAGCTTGCCCTCGGCCCGGTCGGCGGCCCCCTCGAGCCAGCGCACGGCATCCCGCAGGGCGGATTCCGCCCCATCCTCGCCAATCATGCCAAAGGCGCGGGCGACATCGGCGCGAATGCGTTCGGCCCCCTGCATCATGCGACGGCGCGCATCCAGCGTGGCCTCTTCGCCCGGTTCGGGGTTCAGCTTGTCAAGTTCCGCCACCGCGTGGCGCAGGAATTCCTCTTCGGCGCGGGCCGATGCCAAGGCGGTTTCCGCCTTTTCCAACGCCTTGACCGCCGCGCGCGCCGCCGCCCAAGCCTGCCGCGCCGGGCCCAGATCCACCCCCGCAAAGGCATCAAGCAACGCCCGGTGCCCGCGCGGGTTCAGCAAACCCCGGTCATCATGCTGGCCATGCAGTTCCACCAGAACATCAGACAGTGCCCGCAACACCTCGCCCGAAACGCGGCGATCATTGACCCAGGCGGTCTTTCGGCCATCGGCGGTGTTGACGCGCCGCAGGATCAATTCGCCATCTGGAACGATCCCGGCTTCGGTCAGAACGGCCTCGGCCGCATGGCCCGGCGGCAGATCGAATACGGCGGTCACTTCGCCTTGCGTGGCCCCTGCCCGCACCAGTTCCGCCCGCCCACGCCACCCCAGCACAAAGCCCAAGGCATCCAGCAGGATCGATTTGCCCGCCCCGGTTTCCCCGGTCAGCACATTCAGCCCCGGGCCAAGCTCAAGGCTCAGCCGGTCAATGATCAGAACATCCCGGATATCCAGATTGCGCAACATGGCCTGATTTGGCATCGCGTGCGGTGACACACGCGCCACCCCCTTTTACAACCACTCGCCCTTGATCATCTGACGATAGATCGTGCGCAACCAGCTTGTGCCCTTGGGTTCAGGTTTCAGCCCGTGACCTTTCAGCAGGCGGAAGCTGTCTTCGTAGAAGGGCGACGATTGATAGTTGTACCCCAGAATCGCACCAGCCGTCTGCGCCTCGTCGTTCAGGCCCAGACCCAGATAAGCCTCGACCAGACGGTGCAATGCCTCTGCCGTGTGGGTGGTGGTCTGGAAATCCTGCACAACGGTACGGAACCGGTTGATTGCAGCGGTGTAATTCCGACGCTTCAGGTAATAGCGCCCGATTTCCATTTCCTTGCCAGCCAGATGGTCAAAGGCCAGTTCGAACTTCATCATCGCCGACCGCGCATAATCGCTGTTCGGATATTGCTCGATCACCGCCCGCATCGCCTGCAAGGCCTGGAAGGTCACGCCCTGATCGCGGCCAACCTCATCGATCTGGTCATAATAAGACAGCGCCATCAGATAGGTCGCATAAGGCGCATCTTCGTCGGTGGGATAGGTGTCAAGGAACCGCTGCGCCGAGGCGCGGGCCTCTTCGTATTTCTTGGACTTGTGCTGGCTGAACGCCGTCATGATCAGCGCGCGGCGCGACCAATCCGAATAGGGGTAAAGACGCTCCACTTCCTGGAAGTACCGGATGGCTTCCTTGGGGTTCTTCCCCGCCTCCAGCGTCACTTCGCCCTGTTTGTAAATCTCTTCAGCCGTGTAGCTGTCCAAAGGACGCTCTTCCGGGCCCCGGCCGCATGCGCTGAGCGATACCACCAGAAGCGCCATGCCGACCCATTGCGCGCCCGATTTCCTGCCTGCCATTGTACGCCTATCCATGAAATTGCGGATGGCCTGATTTCAGACCTGCCCTACCCTACTGTCGACCCGAGTCGTAGCACAGAAAAATTCTGGGCGCAAAACGCCTTGTTGCCAAATCTGCGGCCCAATCAGGCTTTTGCAGGCAGGTCGTTGCGGCAAACACCCACTCCCGGCAATTTGCCGACCGTCTGCGCGCTGCATTCCACCATCGTCCATGCCTCGGGGTCGGCAAAAAGCGCGCGCAACAGGCGGTTCGTCAGCGCATGACCCGCCCGGATGCCGGTGTAACGGCCCAGAATCGGCCCGCCCGCCAGATACAGATCGCCCATGGCATCCAGCATCTTGTGGCGCACGGGTTCATCGGCATGGCGCAGACCGCCCGGCGACAGAACACGATCGCCTTCGAACACAACCGCATTCTCCAGCGTGCCGCCCAAGGCCAGCCCATTTGCCTGCATCAATTCGACATCAGACATCCGGCAAAAGGTGCGGCTGTCGCACAATTCGCGCACAAAGGCCCCATTCGCCAGATTCAGCGATTTTTCCTGCGTCCCAATTGCCGCTTCGTCAAACTGGATGCGGAAATCGATCTCAAGCATATCGGCGGGGTCCAAACGGGCCGATGCGGCCCCTTCGGTCACTTCCACCGCTTTCAGAATGCGAATGGCGCGAACGGGTTCGGCTTGTTCGATGATCCCGCGGGCCAGAAAGCCCTGAACGAACGGCACCGCAGACCCGTCAAGGATCGGCACTTCGGGCCCGTCGATTTCGATCATGGCGTTGTGAATGGCGCAACCGGCCAGCGCGGCCATGACATGTTCGATGGTCGAAACCGAGATATCGCCCGCGTTGCGAATTTCGGTGCACAACCGCGACGGGGTGACCCGATCCCAATAGGCGGGAATCAGCGCATGACGGCTTTCCACGTCGGTCCGTTTGAACCAGATCCCGAAATTCGCCGATGCCGGACGAACGACCATTCGAACCGGAGCCCCCGAATGCAGGCCCTGACCTTCGAAAACCGCAGCGGATTTCAGCGTATTCTGCAAGGTTCACCTCACCATCGTCGTCACACGCCCGACGCAGACCATCCGTTCCGCGCGTTGGCTCTAGTTATTAAGGCGAATTAACCCTTAAAGCCAACTCACGGTTTATGACGCGTCGTTACAAAAGAGGATTGTACCAAACCATTGGTATTAAAAGAAAAGGGCCCGCCAAATGGCGAGCCCCGATCTGTTTTGTTACAAAGCCTCAGTTG
>JALQUQ010000097.1 GCA_023263735.1 Paracoccaceae bacterium
ATTGTGGCGCGGTTGCGGATCGATTGTCCCTAATTTGGACACAATCATTTGTCATGAATCTATTGATGAATTCTTAATCTCGTGGCATTTTGTAACGAGTGAAACGTCGGCAATACGGTTGCTTTGTTTATTACCTGTGCCCGTTTTTTTGTGTTCCCCAAAAGGAGTGTGTTTGTCGCGCCAGTCGTCGCATTTTGAAGCGGAGGCATGAATGCCCATCAATGTGAACACAGGAAGCGATGCTTTCGTCGGCCCGGCTGCTGGTATTGACAGTAACCTCTTTGGCTACCGCTTTACCGGATTCCGCAGTCTGGAGCGGTTTGACGCGCAAACCGCGGGCGATCCTGCCGGTTTGATCAGTTGGCCCGGCGGATTTCTGGTTGAAGATCGCGATGATCTTTACGGCCTTGAATATGTCGACAACGGTTTGGCCAACCCCGACAGCGGGTTTCCGTCGATTGCGGATGTCATGGAATATGCCGTGCGCAACAACCATGGCCTTGCGGTCACCTTGCCGACCATGCACTGGCACGATGACATCCCGGGATATCGGGTTCAGGTGCACGATTTCATGCACAACCTGTTCTCGGGGGTCTACGGGCCTTTGCCGAACAACCTGATCATCGAGGTGGGCAGCGAATTTTATGGCCATGCCGCGCATTTGGGCCATACCGTCGATGAAATGGCCCCCTTTTACGGCGAAATGGCCAACGCGCTGATCGAAGAGGTGCGCGAGGCGGAATACGATCCGGCGGTGAACCTGCTGGGGGCAGATATCAAGATCGCCGTGCAGGCCGGTCGGCATGATGCGGATGAGGATGCGATCATCGCGGCGATGACCAAAGAGTCGCTGGCCGAAATCGATATGATCATTGATGCCCGCATGCCGATCAACTTTGGTGGCGTTGATCGGGACATGCCCGATTACGATGTTCTGACTCAGGAATGGACAGATGCGATCACCGCCGCAGGGGGGGACGCGCCGCATATTTTCCTGACCTCGTTCAACACGGCCTCTCCGACACGGGCCGAGGCGATGAACGCCTATGTCGCGACCAATGCCCAGAACGGCATCGTGATCGACCCGAACAGCATCGACACGACCAATCGCACCGACGCCGAGTTTGAACAGTTCTGGCAAGACCGGATCGAGCGTTTCGATCTGGGTTTTGATCAGCCCAAGATGCTGATGGAATTGTTCGCGGAATATCACGAAGCGGGCATGATCGCGGGCACGGCCTTTGGGGCCGACCAGTTGCACCCGGGCCGGTTGTCCTTTGCCGATGTCGATCGCCAGCCGGTTTCGTTCATCGGGATGGATTTTCTGAACTTCCTTTACGAATCCGTCGATGACACGCGGATGCTGGATATTTCGGTGACGAATACGGCATCGACGCCCAATCCGGTTTACGCCTTTGAAGGCGACACCCACACGACGATCTTTGTCATGGGGGGGCGGACGCCCGGAGAGGTGGAGTTGAACATCGAGGGGTTGGCGCAAGATTACACCCGCGCCTATGTCGATACGCTGACGCCCGAGGTGCCCGCCGACTGGATGGAACGGTTCGCCGTGCCGGACAATCCGAATGTCGATGAAACGCCCGAGTCCGAGACCTTTGCCGAAGGGGTTTCGGGCACGCAAGACCCCGCATTCCGCAATGGCAATATGGTGGTGAATGTCGAAGAGCCGGGGCAGGTGATCCGGATCGTTCTGGCGCATTCCGCCGAAGGCGAGGCAGCGGTCGAGGATTGGGTGGTCGATCCCGAAGTGTCGGTCGATCTGGCCGCTGTCTTTCCCGACGATCCCGATCCAGACCCCGATCCCGATCCCGATCCAGACCCTGAAACCCCGCCCGAAGAGGAAGTGGTCACGACTTCGGGTGGCGACGGCGGGATCGGGATGATCTTTTTTCTGCTCTTGCCGCTGTTGGCTTTGGCGGGAATGGGCTGAGCAAAAGGAAAGGGGCCGGTTTTCACCGGCCCCTTTTCGTCAGTCCAGATGGGTCAGCACATCGCGCAGGGTTTCGATCAGCGTGTCGATATGCGATTTTTCGATGATCAGCGGCGGTGACATGGCGATGATGTCGCCCGTGGTGCGGATCAGGATGCCCTTGTCATAGGCCTTGAGGAACGCCGAGAAGGCGCGCTTGGTCGGCTCGCCCGCGATGGGTTCCAGTTCGATGGCGCCGATCAGGCCCATGTTGCGGATGTCGATCACATGGCGGGTGCCTTTCAGGCTGTGCAGCGCCTCTTCCCAATAGGGGGCCAGCGCGGCGGCCCGTTCAAACAGACCCTCTTCCTTATAGGTTTCCAGCGTCGCGATCCCGGCGGCCGAGGCAATCGGGTTGCCGGAATAGGTATAGCCGTGGAACAATTCGATCATATGTTCCGGGCCATTCATGAAGGCGTCATGCACCTCTGCGGTGGTCAGGACCGCGCCCATGGGAATGACGCCATTGGTCAAGCCCTTGGCGGTGGTCATCATATCGGGCAGCACGTCGAAATGCTGGGCGGCAAAGGGCGAACCCAGACGGCCGAACCCGGTGATGACCTCGTCGAAAATCAACAGGATGCCGTGCTTTTTGGTGATGGCCCGCAGTTTTTCCAGATAACCCTTGGGCGGCAGCAGAACCCCGGTCGATCCGGCCATCGGTTCCACGATCACCGCGGCGATGGTTTCCGCGCCATGCAGCGCCACGATGCGTTCCAGATCATCGGCCAGATTTGCGCCATGTTCAGGCTGGCCCTTGGAAAAGGCGTTCTGGCCGGGCAGGTGGGTGTGGGGCAGGTGGTCAACACCAGTCAGCAGCCCCCCAAACATTTTGCGGTTGTTGACGATGCCGCCCACCGAGATGCCGCCAAAGTTCACCCCGTGATAGCCACGCTCGCGTCCGATCAGACGGGTGCGCGCCCCTTCGCCGCGCGCGCGGTGATAGGCGATGGCCAGTTTCAGCGCGGTTTCCACCGATTCCGACCCCGAGTTGGTGTAAAACACATGCTCGATCCCCTTGGGGGCGATGTCGATGATCCGGTTGGCGAATTCAAAGGCGATCGGGTGGCCCATCTGGAAGGCGGGCGCATAATCCAGCTCGGCCGCCTGCTTTTGGATCGCTTCGGTGATCTTGGGGCGGCAGTGACCCGCGTTGCAGCACCACAGACCCGCGGTTCCGTCCAGAACCTGGCGCCCGTCGGACGTGGTGTAATGCATGTCTTTGGCACCCACGAACATACGCGGGTTTTTCTTGAACTGACGGTTCGATGTGAACGGCATCCAGAATGCGTTCAGATCATTTGGCGTGTTGCGGTCCAGTGCCATGAAGCTCTCCGTCTTGGCAGGGGGCCTGCCGATGATGTTTTGACCAAGTGGTCAGATGTTGCTAACACTGCCGACACGACAGTCAAGTTCCCTGTTGTGCCGAGGGAAAGCGGGCCACGGATCCGTGGCCGTAGGTTTCCTAGGCTGACCAGCTCCATTCTTGTATCGCGCAGACGATTGCGCCACTTTTCAAAAAGAAACGACGTAGCCAAAGTCCCATGTCCAGACCAAAGACCCGCATTCAGCAAAAGAATTCCCAAGCCATTCTGGAAGCGGCCCTTGATGTCTTTTCGGCCCAAGGGTTTCGGGGGGCGACGCTTGACCAGATTGCCGAAGTGGCGGGCCTGTCCAAGCCGAACCTGCTGTATTACTTCCCGTCCAAAGAGGCGATCCACGAAACCTTGCTGAAACGGCTGCTGGATACATGGCTTGATCCGCTGCGCGAGATGAAGGCCGACGGCGATCCGATTGCCGAAATCATGACCTATATGCGCAAGAAGCTGGAGCTTTCGCAACATTATCCCCGCGAAAGCCGCCTGTTTGCCAATGAAATCCTGCAAGGCGCGCCCCGGATCAGATTCGCGATCGAGGGGGAGTTAAAGGATTTGGTGGCCGAAAAATCAAAGATTCTGGTGGCGTGGATGGAGGCCGGTCGGATCGCGCGGATGGACCCGGTGCATTTGATCTTTTCGATCTGGGCGCTGACGCAGCATTACGCCGATTTCGACATGCAGGTGCGCGCCGTTCTGGGCGAGGGGCATGATCCTTTTGCCGAAGCGGGCGGATTTCTGGACATGCTTTATCAAAAGCTGTTGGCCCCGTGATTGGGGCGGGTTTGTAAAATTTACAAACTGATGTAAAAATTCAGGGCATTTGCCAGCTTTGGATCGTCATGGACAAATCTGCCCCGCCCGCCGGTGCCCTTCTGCCCGGAACCCAAATCCGCGAGCGGCGCCTGTCGCTGGGGCTGCGTCAGGCCGAAGTGGCGGCGGGCGCGGGGATTTCGGCCTCGTATCTGAACCTGATCGAACACAATCGGCGCAAGGCGCAGGGCGATCTTTTGGGTCGGTTGGCGCAGGTGTTGGGGGTCGATGTCGCCACCCTGTCCGAAGGGGCGGGCGGGCAGTTGCTGGACGATTTGCGCACCGCCGCCGCATCGGTGCCGACCATGCCCGCGGAATTGGACCGGATCGAAGATTTCGCCGGGCGGTTCCCGGGCTGGGCGGCTGTGCTGACCGCAACTTTGGCGCGGGCCGGACAGCTCGAGCGGGTGGTCGCGGCCCTGAACGACCGGATCACCCATGACCCGCATCTGTCGGCATCGTTGCACGAGATGCTGTCGGCCGTGTCTTCGGTGCGATCAACCGCGGCCATTCTGGCCGAAACCGAAGATATCGATCCGGTCTGGCGCGGACGCTTTCACCGCAATCTGCACGAAGACAGCGAAAGGCTGGCCGTCGGGGCCGAAGCTTTGGTGGCCTATCTTGACGGGTCCGAGTCGCGGGAAACCGAACAGGCCGCCGCTCCGCAGGAAGAGTTGGAAAACTGGCTGGCCGCGCGCGACTGGCACTTGGCCGAATTGGAAGACCGCGCGGGGGCCTTGCACCTTCAGACCGAAGTGGCGGGGCTGGCCAGCGCGGCGGCGCGGTCGTTGGGTGCGGCCTTTCTGACACAGGCGATGGCCGAGGCCGAGGCGCTGCCCTTGGCCACTTTGGCCGCGGCCATGGCGGAAACCGGAAGCGATCCGGCCTTGGTGGCACAGAAATGCCGGGTGCCGGTGTTGGTGGTCATGCGACGCATGGCGCTGCAACCGGGCGCGCGTGTTGGGCTGGTGTGCTGCGATGCCTCGGGCACCTTGTTGTTTCGAAAGCCGGTCGAGGGGTTTGTGCTGCCCCGCTTTGGCGCGGCCTGTCCGTTGTGGCCGTTGTTCACCGCCCTTGGCCGCCCGATGACCCCGGTTTCCGCCACGCTTGAGGCGTCGGGCCGGGTGCCGCGGTTGTTTCGCGCGATGGCCTATTGCGAAAGTCGTTTGCCCTTGGGCTTTGGCGGGCCCGAACTGCGCGAGGCGGGCATGTTGCTTTTTCCGCTGGATCAGGCGCCCGACCACGATCAGGTGCGGGCCGTCGGCAGTTCGTGCCGGATTTGCTCGCGCAGGAATTGTCCGGCCCGCCGCGAACCTTCGATCGTTTTGCAGACCGGCTAAGGTTGGGTGTCGGGCGCGCGTTTCTCCCCTTTGACAGATGCCCCGTTTGTCTGGATAGTCGCAATTCCGGAGGGGAGCCGGGGGGAGACGGAATGGCGCGCGTCCTGCTGATCGAGGATGAGATGAACATCAGCGAAGCAATTCGCTTTATCCTGTCGCGCGATGGCTATGAGGTCGTCGCGGTGCATGACGGGGCCATGGCGGTTTCGGCGGTTCAGGATGCAAGCCCCGATCTGGTGATCCTTGATCTGATGCTTCCCAACATGAGCGGGCTTGAAATCCTGACCTCGTTGCGGGCCAATCCGCAGACAGCGGACTTGCCGGTGATGATGCTGACCGCCAAGGGGCAGGGACGTGACCGCGAAGCGGCCGAGCGTGCCGGGGCCAACCACTTCATGACCAAGCCGTTTTCCAATGACGACATGCGGGCCGCGGTGCGCGCGCTGACGGCGCGCTAGATGCCGCAACAGCGTTCGCCGTTGTTCTTGCGCCCCGCTGTCTATCGCCGCAGACGGCGGCGCGATGCGGCGCGGTTTTTGCCCTTTCTGGGCGGGTTTCTGTTTCTGCTGCCGATCTTGTGGGCCCCGGCGCAGACCTTCAAACGGGACACGGCCCCCGACGGCATTTACCTGCTGTTGGCTTGGGCCGTCATCATTCTGCTGGCCTTTCTGATCTCGCGGTCGCTGTCGCGGCCGATCAAGGACGATGGCGAAACCGTGGCCCCACCCGCGGCCAAAATGCCATCGGTGGCCGATGCGCGGCAGACCCCTGCTGGCCCGGCAAAGGCTGAAGAGGCGCGCGATGCCCTTTGACATCCTTGTCCTGTCCAGCCTGTGCTATGTGGCGTTCTTGTTTCTGGTCGCCTGGGTGGTGGAGCGCAAGGCGATCACGGGCGGGCTGACCGGGCGTTTGGCGCTGTTGCAATCGCCGCTGGTCTATACGCTGTCGCTTTCGATCTATTGTACGGCATGGACCTTTTACGGCGCCGTGGGCTATGCCGCCCGCTCGGGGCTGGAGTTCCTGACGATCTATCTGGGCCCCACGCTGGTTTTTGTGGGCTGGTGGTGGATCTTGCGCAAGCTTGTCCGGATTGGCCGTCAGCAGCGCATCACCTCGATCGCCGACCTCATTTCCTCGCGGTTTGGCAAATCAAACACCTTGGGCGTGATCGTGACGGTGATCGCGGTCGTCGCCGCGACGCCCTATATCGCGCTGCAACTGCAATCGGTGACGCAGGCGTTTGACACCTTTGCCGGGCCGTCGGATCTGGATGCCTTTCGGCCCAAAGGGAGCGAGGCAACAGCGCTGTGGGTTGCGGCTGGGCTGACGCTGTTCACCATTCTGTTCGGCACGCGAAATCTGGATGCCAATGAACAGCACCACGGCATCGTGACCGCCATCGCGGTCGAGGCCGGGGTCAAACTGGTGGCGCTGATCGCGGTGGGCGTTTTCGTCGTCTGGGGGATGGCGGATGGCCCGGCTGATATCATTGCGCGCGTGCATGCTTCGCCGATATCAGACTGGAACTTGCAGCCGGGCCGGTGGACGGCGCTGATCTTTGTCTCGGCGGCGGCGGTGATCTGCTTGCCGCGCATGTTTCAGGTCATGGTCGTGGAAAATGCCGACGAACGGCACCTGTTCACCGCCTCGTGGGCCTTTCCGCTGTATATGCTGGGAATGTCGCTTTTTATCGTGCCGATTGCGGTGATGGGGCTTGAGCGGTTTCCTTCGACCGCGAACCCCGACATGTTCGTGCTGACGCTGCCCTTGGCCGAGGGGCAGGGCGGGCTTGCCATGCTGGCGTTTCTGGGGGGGCTGTCGTCGGCCACCTCGATGGTCATCGTCGAGGCGATTGCCTTGGCCACCATGGTGTCAAACCATATCATCCTGCCGATCTGGCTGAAAATCCGGCCGTCGCATTCGGTGTCGGGCGATGCGCGGCGGCTGGTTCTGATGTCGCGCCGGTTTTCCATCGGGGGCGTGCTGGCGCTTGGCTATGCCTATTACCAGATGTCGGGGGGCTCGTCGGCGCTGGCGGCGATGGGGCTGATTGCCTTTGTGGGCGTGGCCCAGTTCCTGCCCGCGATCCTTTTGGGGATTTTCTGGCGGGGTGCCACCCGGATCGGGGCCGCAACTGGGCTGTGGGTCGGCTTTATCATCTGGGCCTATACGCTGTTTCTGCCCTCGTTCGGCCCCGATGCCGTGCTGCCCGCGATGGTGTTTGTCGATGGCCCGATGGGGATCGACTGGCTGCGCCCGCGCATGCTTTTCGGGGTCGAGGGCATGGACCCCACCGTGCATGCGCTGTTCTGGTCGATGGTGTTGAACACCGGCGCGGTTCTGATCGTGTCGCTCCTGAGCTTTCCCGGCCCGGTCGAGCGGGTGCAGGGCGCGGCCTTTGTGCTGGTTTTTGATGAAACGACCAACCGCGCGCCCAGTTGGGATCGGGGCGCGGTCGAGGCCGAAGAGCTTTTGGTCATGACCCAACGCATTCTGGGCCATGAGGATGCGCTGAATTTCTTTGCCTCCGAGGCGGCTTTGCAGGGCAAGGCCGGGTATCTGCCCGACCCCAGCCCCGATTTTCTGGCCCGGCTGGAGCGTAAGCTGGCCGGGTCGGTGGGCGCGGCCACGGCGCATGCCATGCTTAGCCAATTGGCCGGGCGCGATGTCGTGACGGTCGAAGATCTGATGGCCGTGGCCAGCGAGGCCGCGCAGATCATGGAATATTCCGCCCGTCTGGAAAGCCAGCAGGAAGAACTGTCGCGCACCGCCCGCCAATTGCGCGAAGCGAATGAAAAGCTGACGCAATTGTCGGTGCAAAAGGATGCGTTTCTGTCGCAGATCAGCCATGAATTGCGCACGCCCATGACCTCGATCCGCGCGTTTTCGGAAATTCTGACCGAAGGCGATCTGCCGCCGACGATGGTGGCGAATTACGGGCAGATCATCCATGATGAGGCCAAGCGCCTGACCCGTCTGCTGGACGATCTTTTGGACCTGAGCGTTCTGGAAAACGGCACGGTGCAACTGAACCTAAGCCTTGCCAACCTGAGCCAACTGATCGACCGCGCCCTGCAATCGGCCAACCATACCAAGCCCGAGCGCAGCTTTGTCATTCACCGCGATCTGCCGATGGAGAATATTTTCCTGCGCACCGATGCCGACCGATTGGTGCAGGTCTTTATCAACCTGATCTCGAATGCCCGGAAATATTGCACGGCCAAAGATCCCGAATTGCGGGTGGTGGTGCGCCAAAGGGGGGGAAGGGTGAGCGTTGATT
>JALQUQ010000098.1 GCA_023263735.1 Paracoccaceae bacterium
GGGCGAGCGTAATGGCATCGGTGTCGAGGTGGCCATGTGGTGGAACGACAGCTACCACGAAACGGTGCTGCCCTTTACCAACAACATTCCGCAGCGCGATGGCGGCACGCATATGGCGGGGTTTCGCGGTGCGCTGACCCGCACGCTGACCAAATACGCCCAAGACAGCGGGATTGCCAAACGCGAAAAGGTTGATTTCACCGGGGACGACGCCCGCGAAGGTCTGACCTGCGTGCTTTCGGTCAAGGTGCCCGATCCGAAATTCTCCAGCCAGACCAAGGACAAACTGGTTTCGTCCGAGGTGCGGCCCGCCGTCGAAAACCTTGTGAATGAAAAGCTGGCGGAATGGTTCGAAGAGAACCCGTCCACCGCCAAAACCATCGTGGGCAAGATCGTCGAGGCCGCCTTGGCCCGCGAAGCTGCCCGCAAGGCCCGCGAATTGACCCGCCGCAAAACGGCATTGGACGTCAATTTCCTTGCCGGAAAGCTGAAAGACTGTACCGAGAAAGACCCGTCGAAATCGGAACTTTTCCTCGTCGAGGGCGACTCCGCAGGCGGTTCGGCCCAGACCGGCCGCGACCGGAAAAATCAGGCCATCCTGCCCTTGCGCGGCAAGATCCTGAACGTGGAACGCGCCCGGTTTGACCGGATGCTGTCCAGTCAGGAAATCGGCAATCTGGTCATGGCTTTGGGCACGGGCATCGGGCGGGATGAATTCAACATCTCAAAGCTGCGCTACCACAAGGTCGTCATCATGACCGACGCCGACGTTGACGGCGCGCATATCCGAACCCTGTTGCTCACCTTCTTCTTCCGGCAGATGCCGGAACTGATCGAAGGCGGATATCTCTACATCGCCCAGCCGCCGCTGTACAAAGTCGCGCGGGGCAAGTCCGAGGTGTATCTGAAAGACCAAGGCGCCTTGGAAGATTACCTGATCGAAATGGGCATCGATGGCGCGGTTTTGCGTCTGACCTCGGGCGAAGAAATCGCCGGGGCCGATCTTGCCCGCGTGATCGAAGGCGCGCGGTCGTTCCGCCGCGTTCTGGATGCCTTCCCCACCCACTACCCGCGCAACATTCTGGAACAGGCCGCCTTGGCGGGCGCGTTCGAACCGGGCAAGGCCGATGCCGATCTTCAGGCCGTGGCCGATGTGGTGGCCAAACGTCTGGATTTGGTGGCCGCCGAGTATGAAAAGGGCTGGACGGGCCGCATCACCCAAGATCACGGCATCCGCCTGTCGCGCATTCTGCGCGGGGTGGAAGAGTTGCGCACCCTTGACGGCGCCGTTCTGCGCTCGACCGAGGCGCGCAAGCTCAGCCAGATTTCCGCCCCCCATGCCGATGTCTATCGAGACCCGTCGCGACTGGTCCGCAAAGACCGCGAGCAAATGATCCACGGTCCGATCGACCTGCTGAAATCGGTCTTGGCCGAGGGCGAAAAGGGTCTGACCCTGCAACGCTATAAGGGCTTGGGTGAGATGAACCCGGAACAGCTTTGGGAAACCACGCTGGACCCGGATGCCCGCACCCTGTTGCAGGTCAAGGTCGATGATCTGGCCGAGGCCGACGATATCTTCTCAAAGCTCATGGGCGATGTCGTCGAACCGCGCCGCGAATTCATTCAGCAAAACGCTCTGAACGTGGAGAATTTGGATTTCTGACGCGTTTCACGATCTGAAATCCCGTTTGCAGGGCCGCGCCGTCGATGAAGGCTTCGCGGCCCTTCGCATTTGCGCGCCCACCGATGTGCCGCATGTCGCCGAACGTCTTGCCGAATTCGTCGCCAAGGGGATGCACGGCCAAATGGGCTGGATGGCCGAGCGGATGGAATGGCGCGGCAACCCCGCTGCGCTGTGGCCCGAGGCGCGGTCGGTCATCATGTTGGCCGAACCCTACAGCCCCGCCGAAAACCCTCTGCCCCTGCTGGATCAGCGCGACAAGGGCGTCATCTCGGTCTATGCCCAAGGCAAGGATTACCATGATCTTGTGAAACGCCGCCTGAAACGGCTGGGGCGCTGGCTGATCGATCAGTCTCCTTGCGAAATCAAGGTTTTCGTCGATACGGCCCCCGTGATGGAAAAGCCCTTGGCCCAAGCGGCGGGTCTGGGCTGGCAGGGCAAGCACACCAACCTTTTGTCGCGTGACCTTGGCAATTGGTTCTTTCTGGGGGCGATTTTCACCACGCTTGATCTGCCGAAAGACGCCCCGGAAATCAGCCATTGCGGATCTTGCCGTGCCTGTCTGGACATCTGCCCGACTGGGGCCTTTCCCGCGCCCTATCAACTCGACGCGCGGCGCTGCATTTCCTACCTCACGATCGAACATCACGGCCCGGTTGACCCGGAATTGCGGCCCCTGATGGGCAATCGGATCTACGGATGCGATGATTGTCTGGCGATCTGCCCTTGGAACAAATTCGCCCAATCCGCCCGTGACATCGGCTACACGCCCCGTCATGGCGCCCCGCCTTTGGCAGAGCTTGCCACCCTGACCGATGCCGCCTTTCGCGACCGATTTGCCGGCAGCCCGATCAAACGCATTGGTCGCAATCGGTTTATCCGCAACGTCCTTTACGCCATCGGAAACTCTGGAAACCCGGCCCTTGCCCCTGCGGCCGCCGCTTTGACCAGCGACCCCGATGAAACGGTCGCGGATGCGGCCCGCTGGGCGCTGCTGCGTCTTGGCGCGGAGGAAACCACCGCCGATTGACCCAAGCCAGCGATCTGGGGGCGGGTGTATCTTTTTGGGGCAAAGCGTGGTAGCCTACCAACCCGTGACCCAAAAGGAGGCGACCCATGCACCGTCCCACCGAAGGCCGTCATCTGGCCGACAAACAAACCGCGGCCAGCACTGCACGCATCAAGCATTTCATGAAACTTTCGCGCAAACCGCGGCAAACATTCGCGGTCAGCCGCCCGGCTTCGACCCAGCGGTTGGCCCAATTCCTGCGCATCGAACGCGGCGAACTGGCATAATCATTGACATCCCCTTGGCCCGGCGCGTAATGCACCGCAGGGTGCCGGGCACCCGCCGCCCTTGGGCCCTTTGGCCATGGTGAAGCCCGGAGTGACGCGACGGTTCGATTTCATGCCGGGGCGCTTTGGCAATGAGGGCACCAAGCAGTAACTCCTCGGCGGTCAACAGGATCGTCACATGACCGCATTCATCCCTTCGATCGAGGCTGCCAAAAGGCAGGCCAAAGCCCTGCGCGCGGGACTTGCCGCACAGGGGCAAGAGATCAGCACCTCACAATCCTTGGAACTTGTCGCGAAAACGGCGGGGTACAAGGATTGGAACACCCTTCACGCCGCTATCGGCAATGCCCCCCGCCCGCCCGTTTACCCGGGCCAGATCGTGACGGGGCGCTATCTCAACCAACCTTTCGTGGCCGAAGTGCTGGGCGTCACAGAGCTGTCGCACGGCCGCTATGATGTGCTTTTGCACTTTGCCGAGGCGGTGGATGTTGTCACCTTTGACAGCTTTTCCAATTTCCGCACCCGCGTCCACAAGGCCGTGGGGCCAGATGGGCAATCCTTTGACAAAACGTCAGACGGAACCCCGCATCTGGTTCTGGATCTTTGAATGCAAAAGGCCCCGGAACCCGGGGCCTTTTCACGATCCGCCGCCGTTCAGGCGCGAACCAGCTTTTCGTAATCGTTGGAAATCGACTTGGTCAATTCACCCACTTCAAACGTGTAATCGCCGATCTGGCCCACCGGGGTCACTTCGGCCGCCGTCCCGGTCAGCCAGCATTGCTGGAACCCTTCCAGATCCTCGGGCTTGATGCGCACTTCGTTCACCTTGATGCCTTTGTCGCGCAGCATCCCGATCACGGTCTGACGGGTGATCCCGTTCAGAATGGCATCCGGAATCGGCGTGTACACTTCGCCATCCTTGACGAAAAAGATATTCGCGCCGGTCGCTTCGGCCACATAACCGCGATAGTCGAACATCATCGCATCCGAACAGCCTTTGGCCTCGGCGGCATGTTTCGACATGGTGCAAATCATGTACAGGCCCGCCGCCTTGGCCGCATGCGGAATGGTCGCCGGGTCGGGACGGCGCCACTTGGCGATGTCCAGCTTGGCGCCCTTGAACTTGGCGTCGCCGTAATAGTTGCCCCAGGTCCACGCAGCCACAGCCAAGCGGATCGGGTTTTTCTTCGAGGCCACGCCCATATCTTCGCCCGCACCGCGCCACGCAATCGCGCGCACATAGGCGTCGGTCAGACCGTTGGCTTTCAGCACCTCTTCCTTGGCGGCGTTGATTTCGTCCACCGAATAGGGCAGCGGCATGTCCAGCAACTCGCCCGATTTGCGCAGACGCTCGGAATGCTCGGTCGATTTGAAAATCTTGCCGTTATAGCAGCGCTCACCTTCAAACACCGACGACGCATAGTGCAAAGCGTGGGTCAGGATGTGCACATTCGCCGAACGCCATTCCACAAGCTTTCCATCCATCCAGATGAAACCGTCGCGATCGTCATATCCAGCCATCGGGGCCTCCCCTTGAAAACCAATGCTTTTTCGCATTTGTTGCGCCAATTATGTCCACTTCGGACATAAAATTGCGCAAAACCGTTGGTGAGCTAACAGTTGATGCTTGGAAAGTCAACAAGGCTGACGTAACTTCCCCGTCACAAGGGAGACGACAATGCCAGATCCAACCCCCAGTGGCGAAAGCCTTCTGTTCCTGACCGATGAACAGCTTCGCAAGGGTATCGAGGCGATGTTCTTTGCCTATCGCGGCTTCACCGCCGATCCCGATCGCATTCTGGAAAACATGGATTATGGCCGCGCCCATCATCGCGCGCTTCATTTCATCCATCGCAGCCCCGGCACCACGGTGTCCAATCTTCTGACCATTCTGGGGGTCACCAAACAATCGCTGAACCGCGTGCTGCGGTCTTTGGTCGATGATGGTCTGGTCGAGGCGCGGGTCGGTCGCAAGGACAAGCGCGAGCGCCATCTGTATCTGACCCAAAAGGGGCAGGAACTGGAACGCGAACTGTCCGACGCGCAGCGCGCCCGCATGCGCGCCGCCTATCGTGCCGCCGGACCACAGGCTGTGGCCGGTTTTCGAACCGTGCTCGAGGCGATGATGGACCCGGAACTTCGGAAACAGTATCAGGGGCTCAAGGAGGCAGGACCATGACACAGCCCGAAGCCCATCTCTTGGTGGTGGATGACGATGAACGCATTCGCGGCCTCTTGCAGAAATTTCTGGTGCGCAACGGCTTTCTGGTGTCGGTCGCCCGTGACGCCGCCCAGACCCGCCGCCTGCTGGCCGGTCTGGAATTCGACATGATCGTCATGGATGTCATGATGCCGGGCGAAGATGGCATTTCCCTGACCCGCGACCTTCGCAAAAAGATTCAGACCCCCATCCTGCTGCTGACGGCCAAGGGCGAAACCCAATCCCGGATCGAAGGATTCGAGGCCGGGGCCGATGACTATATGGGCAAACCGTTCGAACCCAAGGAACTGCTGCTGCGCATCAATGCCATTCTGCGCCGGGTGCCCCAGACTCGCGAAAATGCGCCGCCCAAGGTGTTGCACATGGGCGCCGTCCGCTATGACATGGATCGCGGCGAGATGTGGCGCGGCCAAGATCCGGTGCGCCTGACCTCGACCGAGGCGGCCCTGATGCGCATCTTTTCGGCCCAGCCCGGCAATCCGATCAGCCGCGAAAAGCTGGTGGCCGATCTGGGCCGCGACGATGCCGCACAGGAACGCGCGGTCGATGTTCAGATCACCCGTTTGCGCCGCAAGATCGAACATGATCCCAAACAGCCCCGCTATCTGCAAACCGTGCGCGGCGAAGGCTATATGCTGCAACCAGATTGAACGGTTTCGGGTTCCTGATATCGTTTCCGTGACCACCAATCGCGCTGTGCCATTGGCGAGTCAGTTGGAGAAAATGATGAAGCGCCTTTGCTTTCCCGCCGCCTTCGTTGCGGCACTGTCTCTTTCGCCTACAATGCTTTTTGCGCAGGATCTCGTCGCTTATGATACGGTCGGGGTCTGGGACATCTATGTCGATCCGACCATCGGAAACGGCTGCCTGATCAACGCGGTCTTCGAAGATGGCTCTGACGTCCGCATCGGTTTTGACCGCGATGCAGGGTCGGGCTATCTGATCGCCACCAATGGCAATTGGGGCGATATCGTCGACGGCGAAACCTATCCGATTTCGATGGATGTCGATGGCTCCGTCTATGAAGGCCATGGCACCGGCATTCACCTTGACGATCTGCCCGGCGTCGACATCCCGTTTGACAGCGTCGATTTCCTGATGGACGTCGCCGCCAAGCAAACCCTGACCCTGTCGAACAGCTCGGGCCCGGTGATGTCGATCGATCTGACCGACTCGCTTCAGGCGATCGAGGCCGCCATCGCCTGTCAGGATCATCAGGGCTAAGTCTATCGGCACGGGGAATGCGACATGGTTGACGTTTATCTGCACGATGCGTGCAAATCCCACCAAACGCCCCCCGGCCACCCCGAACAAATCGCCCGGATCGAGGCTGTGGAAAACGGCCTCGCCACCGTGCCCCACACCCGCATCATCGCCCCCTTGGGCGATGTCCAAGACCTCCTGCGCTGCCATCCCCAATCGCATGTCGATCGTATTCGGCGGGCGATTCCTTCGCGCGGGGTCGTGGCGCTTGATGGCGACACCTTCCTCTCGCCCGGCTCATGGGATGCGGCCCTGCACGCCGTTGGCGGGGCAACCGCTGCGGTCGATGCGGCCATGGCATCGGGCAGGCGCGCCTTTGTCGCCACCCGCCCCCCCGGCCACCACGCCGAACGCGAAACTCCGATGGGATTTTGCCTCTTTGGCACGGCCGCCATCGCCGCGAAACATGCGCTTGATCACCACGGCCTGTCGCGCGTCGCCGTGCTGGATTTCGATGTCCACCATGGCAACGGCACCCAAGACCTGCTGTGGGACGAACCCCGCTGCCGGTTCATCTCGTCGCACCAGATGCCGCTCTATCCCGGCACCGGCCGCCCCGACGAACGGGGCGCGCATGGCCAGATCACCAACTTGCCCCTCCCGGGGGGATCGGGCACGGCCGCCATGCGCGCCGCTTGGCAACCCGCGCTGCACGCCCTCACCACATGGCGCCCCGAATTCATCATCGTCAGCGCAGGTTTTGACGCCCATCGCGCCGACCCCTTGGCGGGCCTGACATGGACCGAAGACGATTTCGCATGGATCACCCGCGCCATTTGTGATCTGGCCCGGGAATGCTGCCAAGGACGGGTGGTTTCCGTCCTTGAGGGCGGTTATGATCTGGACGCTTTGGCCGACAGTGTCGCCGCACATATCGAAGAATTGGGAAGGACCGCCGCATGACCGACAAACCGATCGAGGCGATGAGCTTTGAAGAAGCCATGACCGCGCTGGAACAGGTCGTCGGCCAGTTGGAACGCGGCGATGTCGCGCTCGAGGCGTCGATTGCCCTTTACGAACGCGGGGCCCTGCTCAAGGCGCATTGTTCAAAGAAACTGAAGGACGCCGAAGAAAAGGTCGAGATGATCCGCCAGCAAGAGGGCCGCGCCGTCGGCACCACCCCGGTGGAGGGGCTGTGAGCTTTCCCGCAGCCCTGCTTCAGGCGGCCAATCTGGTCCAGACCCGCCTCGACCGCGCCTTGGCCGATCTCCGCCCCGAACCGGTGATCCACGCCATGCGCTACGCCGTTTCGGGGGGCAAACGCCTGCGCGGGTTTCTGGTGCTGGAAAGCGCCGCGGTCTTTGGCATTCCCGCCTCTACCGCAATCTCGGCCGCCGCCGCGGTCGAGGCGCTGCACGCCTATTCGCTGGTCCATGACGACCTGCCCTGCATGGATGACGACGATCTGCGCCGGGGCCAACCCACCGTCCACGTGAAATGGGACGAGGCCACCGCCGTTCTGGCCGGCGATGCCCTGCAAACCTTGGCCTTCGAACTTCTGACCGATCCGGCGCTTGGCGCGGCACAGATCCGGCTCGATCTGGTGCTGGGTCTGGCCAAGGCCTCGGGAGCCGAAGGCATGGTTCTGGGTCAGGCCCTCGACATTGCCGCCGAAACCGCGCCCAGCCCACTCACCCTTGACCAGATCACCGACCTTCAGGCCGGAAAGACCGGCGCGCTGATCCGCTGGTCCGCCGAGGCGGGCGCCGTGATCGCGGGCCAAGACCCCACCCCCTTGCGCAACTATGCCACCGCCCTCGGCCTCGCCTTTCAGATCGCCGATGACATTCTTGATGTCACGGGCGACGCCGAAAAAGCCGGGAAACGCCTGCAAAAGGATGCGCAGGCCGGAAAGGCCACCTTTGTTTCCCTCCTCGGCCTTGATGCCGCGCGCCACCGGGCCAAATCCCTTGTGGATGAGGCGGAAAGCCACCTTGCCCCCTATGGGGCAAGGGCGCAAAGCTTGATCGACGCCGCGCGTTTCGTTATTGCGCGCGAAAGCTGACGCCCGAAAGGCCCGCGATGTCTGACAGACCCCACACCCCGACGCTTGACCGCGTGCGCGTTCCCGCCGATCTCAAATCGCTCAGCAATCATGAATTGCGGGCCGTGGCCGATGAATTGCGGCAGGAAACCATCTCCGCCGTCTCGGTGACCGGCGGCCATCTGGGCGCGGGCCTTGGCGTGGTGGAACTGACCGTGGCCATCCACGCGGTGTTTGACACCCCGCGCGACAAGCTGATCTGGGACGTGGGCCACCAATGCTATCCGCATAAGATCCTGACCGGCCGCCGCGACCGCATCCGCACCCTGCGAACCGAAGGCGGC
>JALQUQ010000099.1 GCA_023263735.1 Paracoccaceae bacterium
GTCTGCTCCGCAAATCTTCGTTGGATGAATTGCCGCAATTGTGGAACGTGCTG
The DNA here is from genome assembly GCA_023263735.1 of Paracoccaceae bacterium. GTDB lineage: Bacteria > Pseudomonadota > Alphaproteobacteria > Rhodobacterales > Rhodobacteraceae > Pseudotabrizicola. Next base: position 54 of record JALQUQ010000099.1, read on the forward strand.
ACCGGAGAGATGAGCCTTGTCGGACCGCGTCCGATGATGCCGAGCCAGACCGTTCTTTATCCGGGAACGTCCTATTATGCGCTGCGCCCCGGGATCACTGGCCCGTGGCAGATTTCCGAGCGTAATGACACCAGCTTTGCGGCCCGCGCCGATTATGATGCCGCCTATGATGCGAGCCTTGGATTGGTGTCGGATCTCAAGATCCTGACCAAGACGGTCAAGGTTGTTGCCCGCGGCACCGGCTGTTAGGGTTTAAGCCGCGAACGACAAAAAAGCGGCCCGCGGGCCGCTTTTTTTTGTCTTGGGGCCTGAGTTGGGGCCTGAGTCTCGATCACGGATCAGACGATCCCCGAAGCCGCCATTGCAAAAAGAACAACACCCAAGGTCAGGCCCGCCGCAAGTTGGGTGCGCCCGTCCAGTTTCAGCCTCTCCCGCGTGACCAGCGACGAAATCAGCCGCTTTTCCTTTGACCGTTTGGGGCGCAGGTTCAGTTCCGGGAGGGCGATGATCGGCCGCAGGTTCAATTCCCGCTCAAGTTGACGACTCGTGCGGATCACGGGCTTCATCAGATCAAGCATCAGGGCAAGCCCAAGGGCCCCCAGCACGCTGCCAATCGCCCCCACGGCCATCACCTTTTTGGCGCTGCTTCCGTTGGGATAAAGCGGCGCGATTGCGCGCTCCAGCAGGGCAAAGCGTTCCGTTTGCTGGCGCTCGGCCAATCTTAGGGCCGCATCGGTTTCGGCAAGCTTGGTCGAAGCAACGGAATATTGCTCCTGCAACTGCCGAAGCTGACGGTCATAGGCCGCCAGAACTCGATCAACCTCGGCGCCATTCGTCACCGCCAAATCCAGCTCGGCCGTCCGGGCCAAAAGGGGCGCGCGCTTGGCCGTAATGACGGCGATCTGCTGGTTCAGTTCCTCGATCCGGCGGCGGTCAACGGCGCGCTGGTTTTGCGACGCGTTCAATTGGTCAAGTTCCGTCTGCATGCCCACCAGTTCAACCTGCAAATCCCGCAGGTCAGAGTCGATCGAAAGGCGCTCATCGCGCTGCGCCTCAAGCGTTTCGGGAAGGCTGTTGAAGTTCTGTTGCCGGAACGATTTGATCTCGGTCTCAACCCGGTTGAGTTCGGTCCAAAGACGCGCTTCCTCTTCCTTGAAGAATTCGTTGCTTGCTTTGGCCGAGTTGATCTTGTCTTCGGCGCCCAAATCCAGAACGTTCTGCGCCAGATCATTGGCGACACGCGCGGCCAATTCGGCAGTTTCTGCCTTGGCCGAAATGATGATCGCCGAAAGCCCTGAACCCGAAGCAGAAGAGACGCTTTGAAAGGCGATCGAACTGCGGATCGCCCCGACCTTGTCCTCGATCGTCATGCCGGGCGCATCCTTGTACAACCCATGCCGTTCGATCAGCGAAATCAGGTTGTCGCGCGTGGTCAGTCGTTGTTCGATGCTTTGCAACGCCTGAATCGCTGTCACACCGACGGTCGAACGGCTGTTGATTTCGTCAACCTTCGGCGTCTCGACCTGAATGACCGCGGCGGTTTCGTAAATCTTGGGTGCGGATTTTGCCATCGAATAGGCCGCAATCGCGCCGATCAAGCTGACAACAAGGATCAGCACGAACCGCCGACGGATCAACCCCAACAGATCATCCAAAGATTGGATCGGTCCCATCGACTACTCCTTACCGTAACCAAGCTTGCCAAGACCACGGTCTTGCGCGCGATTCATCACAACCCCCATCAGGGGCAACCGACCTTCAAACAAATGTTCGCAGGCTTTGATGTCTTTGGCGGTTGTGCGGGTTCCATCCACAACCAGCAACACCGCATCCAGTTTGCCCGTCAGACCGATCACATCGTCGGCGACCAAGGTTGGCGGCATGTCGCAGACCACGAAATCGGAATTAAGTTGCACATCCAGTGCATCAAGGGCCTGCAGGCAATCGTTGGATTGCAACAATTCAGACGCATCCGCGACCGGCGCTCCGTTCAGCCCCAAGGCAAGGTTCTTGCCCACCCGCAGGAACAGCGACTCCATCGGCTGGGTGCCTTCCAGAAATTCGCGCAATTCCCCGGGGGCGTTCAGCCCTAGCAGCTTGTGCAGGGCCGGGCGGCGCAGATCGAAATCCAACAGGGTCACCGTCTTGCCCGCATTGCGCGCCATGGCAAAGGCAAAGTTGATCGCAACAAAGGATTTGCCACAGCCATGTGTGGGCGAGGTGATCCCGATCCGTCGCCATCCCCGCTCTGCCATCGCTTGGGAAACCCGGGTGCGCAACATGTCAAAAGCGGGGCCCACCGGGCTGCTGTCGGCAAATGGAAACAAACCGTTTCCATGAAGGAAATCAGCATCTAACGAGACGGGCGTCAGCGATTCCCACACGCGGGCCGGGTTGAAAACGGCCAGGGGAAACGTGTCGGAAAAGGCATCGCGAACGGTGCGCAAGTCGTCAGAGGTCAGGTCGTGCTGGTCTGCCTGCTTTGTGCCAAATAGGCTGGTGGCGGTTGATCTGTCCCGCCGGGCATTTTGAAAATGTTCGTTGTCCATTGGCGCAAGTCCAAGAAATTGCATACTTTCCTGTTCCATGACCGGGCGGAATTGTCGTGTCATCGGAAAGGTACGCTCCTGAACGGACGGCCGAAATTGGCCGCAAAAGGGTTGCTCATGACCTGCTCTTGCGAACAGATGACGACTATGGATCATCCTAAAAAGCCAGACTGTGGGCCTTGCCACAATTTGGTCGGAATCGCCGGGCCCCCGCCCAGTTCCCGCCATGATTACCAGATAACCCATCAGATTGAAAGGGATTGAGCCCCAAGAGACGGGGCCTGTGACCGTCGCCAAGGGCTTTGGACTGCAACCGATATCGGCTGAAAAATGATAAGATTCGTGCGATATTTTCGACCCCACCCGGAACCGCGCGCCACGGTTCCAGACCTTGGCCCCAAACGGAATTCATGACGGCCGTGACCGAACACAAAGTGGATGCGGTCGTGATCGGCCGAAACGAGGGGCAGCGGCTGGTCGATGGCCTTGCCTCTTTGTCGGGTCATGTCCGCCGTGTGGTCTATGTTGACAGCGGGTCAACCGATCACTCCGTGCAAAACGCCCGTGCGGCTGGGGCGATCGTCATCGATCTTGACATGACCCGCCCCTTTACCGCCGCCCGCGCCCGGAATGCAGGACTTGAGGCGCTGGCCGATGATCCGCCAGAGTTTGTTCAGTTTCTGGACGGCGATTGTGCTTTGGACGAGGGATGGACCCGCGCGGCCCTTGCGGCATTTGCCCAGCATCCCCGGGCCGTGGTCGTCTGTGGGCGTCGCCAAGAACGGTTCCCCGACCGGTCGATCTATAACCTGATGGCGGATCGCGAATGGAACACCCCCATCGGCCCGGCCTTGGCCTGTGGCGGCGATGCGCTGATGCGCTATGCGGCGGTCAAATCCGCAGGCGGCTATCGGGCCGATCTGATCGCAGGAGAAGAGCCAGAGCTGTGCCTGCGCCTGCGTCGTGACGGGGGAGAGATCTGGCGGATCGACGCGTTGATGACCCATCATGACGCGGCCCTGACCCGGTTTGGCCAATGGTGGAAGCGGGCCGTGCGCGCCGGTCATGCCTTTGCCGAAGGGGCCTATCTGCACGGCGCCGCGCCCGAGCGTCATTGGATCAAGGAACGCAATCGCGCGGCCCTTTGGGGGGGGCTGCTGCCGGTGGCAATCCTGATCGCATTCGCGATCAACCCCGCTTTTCTGGCGGTGGTGCTGATCTATCCGGCCCAGATCTTGCGGCTGTGGGCGCGGTCGGGCCGGGGCCCGCACGATCTGAAAATCGCCGCCCTGACAGTCATCGGCAAATTTGCCGAGGCGCAGGGGATTTTCGGATTTTGGAAGGGGAGGATCACCGGGCGCAGGCGCGGTCTGATCGAATACAAATAGCGTCAGCTGCGCGCGTGTTTGGGCTGTCGGCTCTTGCGCAACTTTTTCGCTTCGATGGCAAGGCTGGGCAAAATCATTGCGCAGGCCACATATCGGGGAACCAGCCGACGCGGGGCCGACATGGCGCGCCACAGCCATTCCAAGGCCAAGGCCCGTACGATCTGCGGGGCCCGCACTTGGCGCCCCGCCACAAAATCAAGGCTGGCCCCAAAACAGCAAAACCCGATTTCCGGGGCCATGCTTCTGCCGAAGGCAGAGAAGATTTCTTGCCGAGGGGCCGACAATGAAATGATGCACATCTGCACCTTCGCCGCCTGCATTTCCCGGATGGCCGCGCGGGCAGACTCTCCGGTCGGATCAAAGCCCATCTCCGGCGATTTGGTCCAGACCACATTCAACCCGGCGATTTCGCGGCGCAACCGGGCAGAGGCCTCATCCAACACGTCGGGCATCGATCCGAAAAAGCCGACATTGATGTTGTTCTGCGCCGCGATTTCCAACAGCGGAAACATCGTATCCGACCCGGTCACCAGTTTGATCGGCGTTTCAGACAGGTGCGACAGCCAGACCACCGGGTTGCCATCGGCCGAAATGAAATCATGCGCCGAATACGCTGCGCGGTATTCGGCTGACCCCCGCAACTTGACGAGGTGGTCCAGATTCATCGTCGCCAAAGCAAAGCCAACACCACTGCGAAGCCGCTCTTCGACCGAGCGAAATAATGAGTGTTTGTCTTTGACCGTGATCTGAATCGTCTTATCGGAAAAATTAAATTCCACAGGTACCTAGCACGACAATCATTGATCCTTTTGCATATATCACGGGCATCGCGACAAAACCAACTGGGAATTCGTTGCCAAAAGGATATGGAAAATAAATTTGGGTATGCTTTTGGAACATGTTTCCTGCCCAAATTAGATCACACTTTTGCCCTGAAATTATGCAAGCGGGAATTGTGCGGAACGGCGTACCGAAACCGATGATTCTGGCTGCACGATGCAACAGGGTCCCGGCTTTGGTCGCGGTGACAAGAAAGATGGCGGTCGATGGAAGTTGGGAACGGTTTTGCCTATCTGATGCTGGTCATCTGGCCGGTCGTCGCATGGCAGTTTTACCGTCACATGCCGCCCGCGCAGGCCCTGCTGTGGACGATTCTGGGCGGCTACATGGCCTTGCCGCCGGTCGTGGCGATCAACTTTCCCATGGTCCCCGATTTCGACAAGTTTTCGGTGGCCAACCTTTCGGCGCTGCTGGCCGTTCTGTTCTTGTTGAAAGAGCGTTTCAACTTCTGGCCCAAGAATTCACTGTTTCAGATCCTGATGGTGCTGTACGTCGCCGGGCCCTTCGTGACCGTTTTGACCAACAGCGAAGCCTTGTACTTTCAGGCGAAAAGCGTGCCGGGCCTTCGGTTCTATGACTCCTTTGCCGCCGTCACGACCCAGCTCATTTTCCTGCTGCCCTATTTCATGGCCCGCAAATACCTCTCCTCGCCCGAGGGGATGGAGAAAATCCTTTATGTTCTTGTTACGGCTGGGTTTATCTATTCCCTTCCCATGCTGTTCGAGGTGCGGTTCTCGCCGCAACTCAACGTCATGATCTATGGGTTTTTCCAGCATGACTTTTCGCAGGCCATCCGCTTTGGCGGCTTTCGCCCCTTTGTCTTCATGCCCCATGGTCTGTGGGTCGCCTTCTTTGCCTTCATGTGTTTGATGGCGGCGACATGGCGGTTGCGATCTTCGGCGTTCAACCAGCGCACGGTTCGGCTGATCACCTTTGCCGCTATGGCCGGGATTTTGTTCATCTGCAAAAGCGCGGGCTCGATGATCTATGGCATCCTTTTGGTGCCGGTCGTGCTGATCTTGCCTCTGCGGGCGCAGATGATGGTCGCAACCGCCGCTGTCTGCATCGTCGTGACCTATCCGATGCTGCGCGGGCTCGATCTTGTTCCCGTCGATGCGATCGTCAAACAGGCCTATGCCTTTGATGCCGAACGCGGGGCGTCGCTGGAATTTCGGGTGATGAACGAAACGCTGCTGCTAGAGCGCGCGCAGGAAAAATCGCTCTTTGGCTGGGGGGGATATGGCCGGAACTTCCTGCATGATCTGCAAACGGGAGAGATTTCCCTGATCGCCGACGGCGGCTGGATCTTGACCCTCGGGGTTTATGGCTGGGTTGGATATGTGTCCGAATTCGGGCTTTTGGCGATTCCCGTGCTGCTGTTCTGGCGTGAAACCCGCAAGCTCGACCCCAAAAAGATTTCGGGCGCCGCTGTCACCGTCGCGCTGATCTTGGCGGCGAACATGGTCGATCTGTTGCCGAATGATACCCTGATTCCCTTTACCTGGCTCTTGTCCGGGGCCCTTTGGGGCCATGCCGAGGCGCTGGCACGCCAACGAAAACACGCGTTGGAAAGCGACTTCCAAGACCGTTTTCGTCAGGGAAGGACAATCCTTTGACCGCGCATATCTCTCGCCCCAAGGTCCTGATCATTGCCGAAGCGGCCAACCCGGAATGGGTGTCGGTGCCGTTGATCGGCTGGTCCCTGTCGCGCGCGCTGGCCGAGGTGGCCGATGTTCACATCGTGACCCAAATCCGCAACCGCCCGGCTTTTTTGCGGGCAGGATTGGTCGAAGACGTTGATTTTACAGCCATCGATTCCGAGGCCGTCGCAAAACCCCTCTACACTCTGGGCACCAAATTGGCCGGGGATGCCCGCCTTGGCTGGACCATCCAGCAGGCGGCGGCGGCGCTTGGTTACCCCTATTTCGAACATCTGATCTGGAAAAAATTCGGCCCCGACCTGCGCGCGGGCGTCTACGATCTGGTGCATCGGGTGACACCGCTGTCGCCCGTTCAGCAAAGCCCGATCGCGGCCAAACTGCGCCGCATCGGCGTGCCCTTCGTGGTGGGCCCGATCAATGGCGGCGTGCCATGGCCCAAGGGGTTCGAATCCGAAATGCGGCGCGAGCGGGAATGGCTTTCAAAGTTGCGCGCGGCGTATCGGCTGTTGCCGGGGCGGCGGTCCACCTTGCGCGCCGATGCGCTTTTGGTCGGCTCTCGCGATACCATGCGTGACATCCCGCTGGCCCATCGGGATCGGGCGATCCACATGCCGGAAAACGCCATCGACCCCGCCCGTTTCAACCGCACCGCGGATCATGCCGCCGCCTTGGCCGGAGGGCCGCTCAAGGGGTGCTTTATCGGGCGTCTGGTGCCCTACAAGGGGGCCGATATGCTGATCGAGGCGGCGGCCCCTCTGCTGGCCCTTGGCCGCATGGAAATCGACATCATCGGGGATGGCCCGATGATGGAGAGCCTGCGCGCCCAGGCCGCCCCCTTTGGCGACCGCGTGCGTCTGCATGGCTGGGTGGCGCATGACCGGGTTCAGGACATCGCCGCCAACTGCACCGCATTGACCTTTCCATCGATCCGCGAATTCGGCGGCGGTGTCGTGCTTGAGGCGATGGCGCTTGGCCTTTGCCCCATCGTTGTGGGCTATGCGGGGCCCAAGGAACTGGTCACCGATCCGTCTGGATTTCGCGTTCCCATCGGCAATCGCGCCCAAATTGTGGCCGAACTTGGGGCCCTGCTGAATTATTGCGCGGATAACCCAGAAGTTGTGGCGCAAAAGGCGAAAATTGCGCAAAATAGAGTCACTTCATTGTTCACTTGGTCTGCAAAATCGCGCCAAATATCCCAGATTTATCGCTGGGTTTTGGACAATCAAACGGCAAAGCCGGACTTCCACTTTGACGATCCCGGGGGCTGAAGGTCAAAACGCCATAACCTTCCACATTTCGGACACCTTTTCTGTGTACCAACATTGAAATTTGTTGAGAGTTTACGGTCCATGTCACACCCTTCAGCGCCTGTTCCTGTCGCCGAAACGGATATCGCCATCGTTGGGATGGCGGCCCACCTTCCGGGTGCCGGGGATGTCGCAACCTTTTGGTCGAACCTGCGCGATGGGATCGAATCGATCCGGTCTCTGTCCGAAGAAGACCTGATCAAGGCCGGGGAAACCGCGGCCCGCATGGCCAAACCGAACTATGTCCCTTCGGCCGCGACTCTGGAGGGGTTTGAGGGGTTTGACGCCGAATTCTTTGGGTTTTCCCCGAAAGAGGCCGCGATCCTTGACCCCCAGCACCGCCAATTCCTTGAGGTGGCGTGGGAGGCCTTGGAAGAAGCGGGCCACCCGCCCGAGAAATTCCCCGGCCGCATCGGGGTGTGGGCGGGCTGCGGCATGGGCAGCTATTTCTATTTCAACCTGTGTTCAAATCGCGATCTGGTCGATCAGACCGGCATGTTCCTGTTGCGTCATACGGGCAATGACAAGGATTTTCTGGCCACCCGGGTCAGCCACATCCTTGATCTGAAGGGCCCGTCGATCAACATTCAAACCGCGTGTTCGACCTCGCTCGTCGCGGTTCATTACGCGGGGCAGGCGCTTTTGAACGGCGAATGTGACATGGCCCTTGCGGGCGGGGTCACCATCGAAATGCCCCACGCCCGCGGTTACCTGTATCAAGAGGGCGAAATTCTTTCGCCCGACGGGCATTGCCACGCCTTTGATCACCGCGCCCAAGGCACCGTTTTCGGCTCGGGGGCGGGCTGTGTGGTCTTGCGCCGCCTGTCCGACGCGCTGCGCGACGGCGATCATATCTGGGCCAAACGTTGGGTCGAGTCACGTACCGACCGCCCCGCCGTCATCGAGAACGATATGAACGCCGCCGTCTATGGATATGGGCATACGCACGAACTCGCCGAC
>JALQUQ010000009.1:0-19099 GCA_023263735.1 Paracoccaceae bacterium
GCCTCGATCACGCGGACCTTGGCCCCGCGACGGGCCGCCTCCCATGCGCAGGCCAGTCCAAAGATGCCAGCGCCCCGGATTGTCAGATCAGGTCTTGCCATTTGCCGCGCCCCGTGGCCAAGGATTGTTGCGAAAGGGCATAGGTCAAATGTCAGAGGATTTACAGCACGAAGGGCTTGAATGGCGCGATGATGCCATCCCGGTCTCGAAGCGGTTCGATGATCCCTATTTTTCCATCGCCAACGGGTTGGAAGAAACCCGCCACGTGTTTTTGGGTGGCAATGATCTGCCGCGTCGGTTCCGGCCCGGGTTTCACATTGCCGAGCTGGGGTTCGGCACCGGTCTGAACATGCTGGCCACCGCCCTTTGCGCCAGTCAATCAGGGACAGAGGGGCCGATCCTCTTTACCTCATACGAGGCGTTTCCCCTGCCGACCGACGATATCGCCCGCGCCCTGACGGCCTTTCCCGAGGCTTTGGCCGTCGCCGGGCCATTTCTGGACGCATGGGCCAAAGGCGCGCGCCAGTTTGATCTGGGTCCCCTGCGGGTTTCGGTGATCGAGGGCGACGCAAGACAGGCCCTGCCCCGGTGGGGGGGGCGCGCAGATGCGTGGTTTCTGGACGGCTTTTCTCCCGCCAAAAATCCCGAATTATGGTCGGATGACTTGATGCAGGCGGTGCGGGATCACACCGGGCCCGGTGGAACTTTCGCAACCTATACCGCGGCGGGCCATGTGCGGCGCGCCTTGGCCGCTGCGGGGTTCACGGTGGAACGGCGGCCCGGTTTCGGGCGCAAACGGCATATGACGGCGGGGTGGCTTGATACACCCACCGCCGATGACAGGGACAACTGACGTGGCAGCAGAGCAGAACATCCGGCAGGGCATTTGGTTGATGATCGCAACCAGTCTGGTTTTCGCGGCACAAGACGGGCTGTCGCGCCATCTGGCCGGGGCCTACAACGTCTGGATGGTCGTGATGGTGCGGTTCTGGTTTTTCGGCCTGTTCGTGATCGCGGTATCGATGCGGTCGCCGGGCGGGCTTCGACAAGCGGTCCGGTCAGGCAAGCCCAAGATCCAGATGTTTCGCGGCCTGATCCTTGCGCTTGAAATCTGTGTGATGGTGACAGGCTTTGTGGTGCTGGGGCTGATCGAAAGCCACGCGGTCTTTGCCACCTATCCACTTCTGGTTGCCGCCCTGTCCGGGCCGGTTCTGGGCGAAAAGGTCGGTTGGCGGCGCTGGCTGGCGATCTGTGTCGGCTTTCTGGGTGTGCTGATCATTCTGGAACCCGGCATCGGGGTGTTTTCACCGGCGGCCCTGATCCCGCTTGCGGCGTCGCTGATGTTCGCGCTGTACGGTCTGTTGACGCGCTATGTGGCGCGCACCGATCCGTCAAACGTGTCGTTCTTTTATACCGGCATCATGGGGTCTATCGTGATGACCGCCCTTGGCATCTGGCATTGGGAATGGATGAGCCCAACCGATTGGGCCTTGATGCTGGCGCTGTGCTGTGCGGCAGCGCTGTCTCATTGGCTGTTGATCCGCGCCTATGAGGTGGCCGAGGCCTCGGCCATCCAGCCCTTTGCCTTTCTGCAACTGGTCTTTGCCAGCATCATCGCCATTCTGATCTTTGACGAGACGATCCGCCCCAATGTTGCCATCGGGACGGCCATCGTGGTGGGGGCCGGGCTGTTCACTCTGTGGCGTCAGCATGTGAACGCACGCAAGGCCCGTCGCGAAGCAGCCCGCGCGGGTTAACCTTTCAGCTCTTGAGTGATCCGGATATCGCCCGCCTCGCCTTTCAGCTTGGCGCGGTAGATCACCACCCCTTCGACGACGCGCATCACATAGGTGCGCGTTTCGGTAAAGGGGATCGATTCCACCCAATCGACGATATCGACATCGGGGCGGCGCGGGTCGCCCAGATCTTCGATCCAGCGGCGCGGGCGACCGGGGCCTGCGTTATACCCCGAGGCGACCAGCGCGATCGACGGTCCGAATTCTTCGACCAATTGCGCCAGATAGGCCGTGCCCAAGGCGGCATTATAGGCGGGATCGGCAAACAGCTTGTTCGCGTCGAACTCCTTGCCCAGTTTCTTTGCCATCATCTTGGCGGTGCCGGGCAAAAGCTGCATCAGGCCCCGGGCATCGGCCGGACTGCGGGCACGGGGGTCGAATTCGCTTTCACGCCGCGAAATGGCCAGCGCAAAGGCCCGGCTGACCGAAAGCCCGTCGGGCACGATCTCGGGCACCGGGAAATAGGCGTCGCTCAGGATCAGCCCCCGTTCCGCCGCCGCCTTGCCCACCAACACCGCCACATGCGGTTGGCCGATATCCAGCGCCATGCGCCCCAGTTGCGCCATGCCTTTGTCATCCAGACTCTCGCCCAAATGCAGCCAGAACCGTTTGGCAAGCGTCAGGTCGCCTGCCGCAAGCAGGGCCTTTGCCGCCTCATGCACCGAACTCTTGGTCCAAGCTGCGGATTTCCAATCGCCCCCGCCGCTGCCCTTCAGCAACGCAGGATCCAGCTTTTTCCCAATCCGTTCCGAGGCCAGCAACCCATAATAGGCAGTCTGATGAACGGCAGCGCGTTCGTAATCCTGACGTGCGGCGGTCTTGTCGCCCGCGGCCTCATGCGCGCGGCCCTGCCAATACAGCGCGCGCGAGGTGGAAATGGGCGTCGAAACCCCGCCTTCCAGATGCTGGAAATGCTTCAGCGCCGTTTCGGGCTGGTTCAGCAGTCGCAGCGCCGCAAAGCCCGCCAAGAACTCCAGATCGGCATAATCCGACCCTTGGGTCAGATGGTGGGTCGAGGCCAGCCGATAGGCCGCTTTGCCATCCCCCAGCCGAATGAGACGCCGCACCAAAAGCGCGCGGCGATCCGACCACACCTCGGGGTTGCCCAAGGCCGAGGCCGAGGTGCTACGTTCAAGGATCAGGTCCAGACTGTCGTCAAAGCGATCCCGCTTCATCCGCCAGGCAAAGCGATCATGGGCCAGCCCGGAATCATCGGCCAGCGCCTTGGGCACCGCCGCGATCAGGGCATTCACCCCGTCATTTCCCGATTGCAGACCGATGCGCGCCTGCGCCAAGGCCCGCATTTCAGGAGAGAGGAGCGGCAACAGAACCTGCACCTCTTTCCAGCGCCCTTCCCACAACAGGCGGTCGGCGCGATGGTCATCGACCAGTTCCAGCGCATTGGGGGCAAGGTCGCGCAATTGCCGCGCCAGATCATCGGGAAAGGCAATCGACGCCCAACCCTGCATCGCCACCTCTTCGGCGCGGGCGGCATCGCCCTTGGCCCGCAAGGCCGCGACCAGCGCCACCACCCCTTCGGCGGTTTTTGGGGTGTCGGACCCGAAATAGGCAATCACCCTCTCGGGCGTGGTTGATCGGGCCACCGCCGTTTCGCCCTTGGTCTTCAGATAGGGCAGCCCGGGCCAATCGGCGCGGCGCTTCAGAAAATCTTCGTAATCGCCCAAGAGCCCGACACCCGCCCGCAGGCGCTGCCATTCGACGATATCGCGCGCCACACCCTTTGGCGCGGCGGCAAGCGCGGCCTCCCAATCGCCAGCCTGGGCAAGGCTCAGCGCCTGTGCAAAGGCGGTCGGATCGGTTTGTGCCTGCAAGGACATCGGTGAAACGGCCATGGCAAAGCACAGCACGGCCACGCGCGGCGTCATGCGCGCCATTCTTGGTTTGGTTCGGGTTCTGCTCATGCGGCCGAGTCTGCCAAAACCCTGCGGGTCGCTCAAGCCACGATCCTGTCATCTTCCGCGCGAGGAATGTCAAACGACAGCCGCTAATGCTTGGCAAGCGCCATGGCCACGGTTAAAGGAGAACGCGTTTGCAACCGACGACTCGAAACATTCGAGCCCGAAAGAATAGGAGACGCGCGCCATGTTGAAAGGGTCAATGCCTGCCCTGGTCACGCCGTTCAAGAACGGTGAAGTTGATATGGACGCGCTCAAGAAACTTGTCGAATGGCAGATCGCCGAAGGGTCGCACGGGCTGGTTCCCGTGGGGACGACCGGCGAAAGCCCGACGCTGAGCCACGAAGAGCATGAAGCCGTGGTCGAAGCCGTGGTCAAATTTGCCGCGGGCCGCGTGCCGGTCGTGGCCGGGGCCGGGTCGAACAACACCGTCGAAGGCATTCGCCTGATCCGCCACGCCGAAAAGGTCGGGGCCAATGCCGCGCTGGTCGTGACCCCCTATTACAACAAGCCCACGCAAGCGGGCCTCTACGAGCATTTCAAGGCACTGCACGATTGCTGCAACCTGCCGATCGTCATCTATAACATTCCCGGCCGTTCGGTCGTGGATATGACCCCCGAAACCATGGGCCGTCTGGCGCAACTGCCGCGGATCATCGGGGTCAAGGACGCCACCGGCAAGATCGAGCGTGTATCGATGCAGCGCGCCTCGTGCGGGGCCGATTTCATCCAGCTTTCGGGCGAAGATGCCACCGCATTGGGCTTTAACGCCCATGGCGGCAAGGGCTGCATCTCGGTCACGGCCAACGTGGCACCGCGCCTGTGCGCCGAATTCCAAGAGGCAACGCTGAACGGCGATTTCGCCAAGGCGCTGGACTATCAAGATCGCCTGATGCCGCTGCACGAAGCGATCTTTATCGAGCCGGGTCTGGCGGGCGCGAAATACGGCCTTTCGCTCTTGGGCCGCTGCACCGAAGAGGTGCGTCTGCCGTTGGTTGGCCTGACCGATGGCACCAAGGAAAAAATCCGTGCGGCCATGCGCCATGCCGGCCTGCTGAACTAAGCTGTTCAATTCGCAACATTTGCGCCGCCGAACCCCTGGTTTCGGCGGCGTTTTGTTTTCACTTTCGCACATCGCGCCGCAAGATCCGGAATTGTGCCGCATACAAAGATTGCGCCCCCTCGATATTGACCCTGCCAATAGCTGCGCCCTAATTGCGGTCTGCAACGAAAAGGCCCGATCATGAACGACAACCTGCGCGGCGCGGCATTCATGGCGGCTTCGATGGCTGGATTTGCGGTCGAAGATCTGTTTCTGAAACAGGCCGCGCAACACATGCCCATCGGACAGGTGACCCTTATGGTTGGGCTGTGCGGGGTTGTGGTGTTCAGCCTGATGGCCCTGCGCAAGGGCGAAGCCCCCGTGCCGGCCGCCTTTTTGCATCGCGCCTTGGTGATCCGTTCGGTGTTCGAGGTGGCGGGCCGTCTGTTCTATTCCCTGGCCATTGCGCTGACGCCGCTTTCGACCACATCGGCCATCTTGCAGGCGACGCCATTGGTCGTGGTGGCCTCTGCCGCGCTTTTGTTCAGGGAAAAGGTTGGCTGGCGGCGGTGGAGCGCGGTCATCATCGGCTTTGTTGGCGTGCTGATCATCTTGCGCCCGGGTCTTGACGGATTTTCGCTGCTGTCCTTGCTGGCGCTTGCCGGGATGGCGGGCTTTGCGGGCCGAGATCTGGCCACCCGCGCCGCGCCCAAGGTGCTGTCTAACCGGCAGTTGGGCGTTGCGGGATTTTCCATGCTGGGGCTGTCGGGCGCGATCACCTTGATGATTTCAGGCGGGGCAAGGGTGCCCGATCCCGCCGGATTGGCCTTTGTGGGGCTGACAGCGGTGTTTGCGACGCTTGGCTATCACGGCCTGACCAGCGCCATGCGCACCGGGGAAATCTCGTTCGTCACGCCGTTCCGCTATACCCGGCTTGTCTTTGCGCTGATCTTGGCCGTTCTGTTTCTGGGGGAACGCCCCGACAGCTTTACCCTGATCGGATCGGCGTTGATCGTGGGCTCGGGGCTTTATGCCCTGCTGCGCGGCAACCGCAAAGCACAAGCGAAAGCACCAGAAAACCGCGCGTGATCTGGACTCGCGCCGCGCCCTCGCCTATCTGATGACCATCATGGCTCCGAAATCTGATCCGAACTCGAAACTTATCTCTGAAAACCGCCAAGCGCGGTTTCATTATCATGTCGAATCCGATCTTGAGGCTGGGATCATGCTGGTCGGGTCCGAGGTCAAATCCTTGCGACAGGGCGGTTCGAACATCGCCGACAGCTATGCCAGCGTCGAAGGTGGCGAATTGTGGCTGATCAACGGCTATATCGCCCCCTATGCGCAGGCCAAGACCTGGGGCCATGAAGAGCGCCGCAAACGCAAATTGCTGGTGTCGAAAAAAGAACTGTCGCGTCTGTGGAACGCCACCGCGCGCGAGGGCATGACCATTGTCCCGCTAAAGCTTTATTTCAACGATCGGGGGATCGTGAAAATCAAGCTGGGCGTGGCCAAGGGGAAAAAGCTGGCCGACAAGCGGGAAACCAGCGCAAAACGCGATTGGGATCGTCAAAAGGCCCGCCTGCTGAAACACGGGGCGCGCGAATAACGCCGTTTCGTCGCGATTGGCCTGATCCAGACTTGCCCTTATTGTCCTGTTGGATATACCCGAACAAACCTTCGCGGAGCTTGATCCATGGCAACGCTCGTGCCCCCCTCGCCCGAGGATGATCCGAAGACACTGGTTTCGACCGCTTGGCTTGCGGCCCATATCAAGGATCCCGATCTGCGGATTCTGGATGCCAGTTGGTATTTGCCCGATGCCGGGCGCAATGCGCAGGCCGAATATGACGCTGAGCACATTCCCGGCGCGCGGTTTTTTGACATCGACGAAATCAGCGATTTGCGGTCCAGCCTGCCGCACATGGCCCCTCCGCCCGAAAAGTTCATCTCGCGCATGCGGGCGATGGGCGTGGGCGATGGGCATCAAGTGGTCGTCTATGACGGCGCAGGCCTGTTTTCGGCGGCGCGTGTCTGGTGGCTGTTCCGCCTGATGGGCAAGACGGATGTGGCCGTGTTGGATGGAGGCCTGCCCAAGTGGAAGGCCGAGGGGCGCGAACTGGAAGACCTGCCCCCCTATTTGCGCGATCGTCACATGACCGTTTCGCGCCAGAACCATCTGGTCAAGGATGTGACGCAGGTGGCCCATGCCGCCAAACTTGAAGAGGCCGAGATTCTGGATGCCCGGTCGGCGCCCCGCTTCAAAGGCGAAGTGGCAGAACCGCGGCCCGGTTTGCGGTCAGGCCATATCCCCGGCTCAAAGAATGTGCCCTATGCCACGCTTCTGAACCCCGATGGCACGATGAAACCGCTGGCCGACCTGCGTGCCACCTTCGAAGCCGCAGGCGTGAACCTTGCCAAACCCGCCATCACCACCTGCGGCTCGGGCGTCACCGCCGCCGTTCTGTCCCTTGCACTGGAACGGCTGGGCCACAAGAACCACGCGCTTTATGACGGGTCCTGGGCCGAATGGGGCATGTATGAAGACCTTGCGGTCGCCAAAGGATAACCAGATGCTTGAGACCCTGAACCCCCAGCCGCAGGACAAGATCCTGCAACTGATCGCCATGTTCCGCGAAGACCCGCGGACCGACAAGATCGACCTTGGCGTCGGCGTGTACAAAGATGCCACCGGCCTGACCCCGGTGATGCGCGCGGTCAAGGCGGCGGAAAAGCAGCTGTGGGAAACGGAAAAAACCAAGACCTACACCGGTCTGGCGGGCGAACCGGCCTATAATTCCGCGATGGTCGGCATGATCCTTGGCGCGGGCTATGCTGATCGGGCTGCTTCGGTGGCAACCCCGGGCGGCACGGGCGCGATCCGTCAGGCGCTGGAATTGATCAAGATGGCCTCGCCGCAGGCGACCGTCTGGATTTCCGCCCCGACTTGGCCGAACCACCCCTCGATCATCAAATACCTTGGCATGAAAATGGCCGAGTACCGCTATTTCGATGCCGAAACCCGGGGTGTTGATTTCGCGGGCGTGCTGGACGATCTGGCCAAGGTGGCCGAGGGCGACGTCGTGCTGCTGCATGGCTGCTGCCACAACCCGACCGGCGCCAATCTGAACGCCGAACAATGGGCGCAAGTGGTTGACCTGCTGGTCGCGCGCAAGGCCATTCCGCTGGTTGACCTTGCCTATCAGGGCTTTGGCGATGGTCTGGAGGAAGACGCCGCCGCAACCCGTCTGGTTGCCGCCAAATTCCCCGAGGTGCTGATCGCGGCATCCTGCTCGAAAAACTTTGGCATCTACCGGGAACGCACCGGCATTCTGATCGCGCTGACCTCGGCTGACCGCAAGGCCGTCGTGCAGGGCAACCTGAACTTCCTGAACCGCCAGAATTATAGCTTCCCGCCCGATCACGGCGCGCGTCTGGTGACGATGATTCTGGAAGACGCTGCGCTGTGCGCCGATTGGAAGGCCGAGCTGGAAGAGGTCCGCCTGAACATGCTGAGCCTGCGCAAGCAGTTGGCAGATGAACTGCGCAAGGCCACCAATTCGGACCGGTTCGACTTTGTTGCCGATCACCGGGGCATGTTCAGCCGTTTGGGCCTGACCGAAGCGCAGGTCAACATTCTGCGCGAAGAGCATGGGATCTATATGGTCGGTGACAGCCGCATCAACATTGCGGGGCTGAACAGCAAGACCGTTCCGGTTCTGGCGGCCGCCATCGCAAAAGTCGCAGGCTGACCGCACGCCCTGAGCAATAAAAAGGGTCGCCCTTGTGCGGCCCTTTTTCTTTTGGCCCGGTCAATCCGGCAGCGGTGCGCGGCGATCCATCCGGCCAAACGCGCAATTGGCTGCGGCGAACCGAAACACCTGCCCGGCCCCGATCAGGGTCGTCGTGGCCACGATCGGCTCATAAGGCTGTCGCAGGTCCAGCCGCACTTCGAACCTCTGCGCCTGAGCGGTCAGGATCTGCGGCGCAATTCCAGCCGGAATGACCGAAACAACCTCGGTCACCTGTTCATCCATTTGCCAAACAACAGGGCGAGGAACCGCCCACTGCAACGCATCCGCCGTCACCGTCAGCCCAAGGATTGAAGGCGCGATCACCTCGGCCGGGCCATTGATTTCCATCGACAGGTAGAGATTACCCGGATGCCCGGCGTCGCAATACAGGTTCACCTGCATCTCGCGCTCGAAATCACTGACCGGGCGCAGAAAGGCGCGATAGCCGTCTTCGCGAAAATCCAGCCGCCATTTCGCCTGTGCCGGGGGCATTTTTCCCAAGATCGCCCGCATCGCGCGCGGTTCGCTTTTCTCAAAGCCCCCTTCCCTCTCCCCCGGATACCGGGTCCAGCCCCAACCGTCTGCATCCTCGCGGCTGAAATTCATCATCTGGTCTGGCGGGGCAAAGCTGACAAAGGCCATGATGCTGCCATGGGAAACCCCGTGTTCGATGGCATGTTGCGCCAAAATCTCGTTGCACTCGGGAAGCGGTTTGCCATTGACGGCGCAGGAATGCTGGCCAAGTTCGGCAAAGGGTTCGGCGGTGCGATAGGCCCCGGCAATGAACAGGATCGACGCGCAAGCCGACGAACAATTGGCCCCGTCGGGCACCACCATATGCACCGGATTTTGCCCCAGCAGCGCCGAGACGCGCAGCGCCTCCCCCACATTTCCACCGGGGCTGTCCAGCAAAAGCACGGGCACGCCATGGCGATAGGGAACCAACTGGGGCAGTACGGCGGCCAGACGGTCGGCCAACCCCTTTTCGATCACCCCGGAAATCCGCAACGCTTTTCCGCCGCGCCAAGCTTGCAGCTCAAGCGTCTGGGCGGCGCAAAGACCGGGGAAAATCACCAAAAGGCAAAAGACGATCCGCAGCATTCGTCAAGAGTACAAGACGCGGCCAAAGCGATCAAACCCAATTGTCGCGAACAGAAAAAAGCCCGGATCCTGACGATCCGGGCAAGAGGTGAGGCCGAAGGGAGGAGGAGTTCGGCCTTTTGATCACCGTGAGAGGGGACGGGCCAACCCTGCGGCTGGCCCCATCCGGATTACATGTTGTAGGCGCGTTCGCCGTGCGAGGTCAGGTCCAGGCCTTCGCGCTCGGCATCAGACGACACACGCAGACCAACCGTTGCCTTGCAGATGTACAGCGCAACCAGCGACACGACAGCCGACCAGACGATGGTGATCACCACGCCAAGGATCTGAGCGTAAACCTGTGCGCCCATGGTGCCACCTTCGGCGATGAAGCCCGTGCCACCCAGATCCGGCGAAGCGAGGATGCCGGTTGCGATGGCGCCGATGATGCCGCCCACACCGTGCACACCGAACACGTCAAGGCTGTCGTCATAGCCCAGCTTGTGCTTGACCGTGGTGACAAAGAAGAAGCAGGCGATGGCCGCAACAAAGCCCAAGGCAATCGCCGCAACCGGGCCGGTGGTGCCGCAAGCCGGGGTGATCGCCACCAGACCGGCAACCATACCCGAAGCCGCACCCAGCATCGAAGCCTTGCCACGGGTCATGACTTCCATCAGCGACCAGCCAAGGATGGCGCCAGCGGTGGCAACAAAGGTGTTGATCATGGCAAGCGTCGCACCAGCGGTCGCTTCAAGGTTGGAACCGGCGTTGAAACCGAACCAGCCAACCCACAGCATCGACGCGCCAACCATGGTCAGGGTCATCGAATGCGGGGCCATGTTGTCCTTGCCATAGCCGATGCGCGGGCCGATGACCAAGGCAGCAACCAAAGCAGCAACACCAGCGTTGATGTGAACGACCGTACCGCCGGCAAAGTCGATGGCGCCGTGGTTGAAGATCACGCCAGCAGCGTCCCAGACCATGTGGGCAATCGGGAAGTACGAGAAGGTCAGCCAGATCACGACAAACAGCAGCACGGCGCTGAATTTGATGCGTTCGGCAAAGCCACCGATGATCAGGGCCGGGGTGATGGCGGCAAAGGTCATCTGGAAGGCGATAAAGACATATTCGGGGATCATGATCCCGTCAGAGAAGGTCGCGGCCAGCGACGACGGAGTTACACCGGCAAGGAACACCTTGCCAAAGCCGCCCCAGTAGGGCGAGGTGCCACCACCGAACGAGAGCGAATAGCCGTAGACGACCCAGATCACCATGGCGACAGCCGAAATGACCGTGGTCTGCATCAGGACCGACAGCATGTTCTTGGTACGCACCAAGCCGCCGTAGAACAGCGCCAGACCCGGCACGATCATGAACAGCACCAAGAGCGTCGCGGTCATCATCCAGGCCACGTCACCCTTGTCGACGATGGGCGCAACAGCGGCGGCAGCATCGGTGGCGGCGGCTTCGGTGGTTGCGGCGGCATCTTGCGCCCAAGCGGGCAGGCCAGCCAGCATCGACGCGCCAAGCGCTGTCATGCCGGAAAGTTTGGTAAGGTTCTTCATTCTCTCTATCCCCATAAACCCAATCGCTTACAGCGCGTCGTCGTTCATTTCGCCGGTACGCACCCGCACCGCCTGCTGGACATCCAGCACGAAAATCTTGCCGTCCCCGATCTTGTCGGTCTTGGCGGTCTTGCGGATCGTCTCGACGACCGTATCGGCAAGGCTGTCGCTGACGACGATTTCCAAACGGATCTTCGGAACGAAATTCACGGCATATTCGGCACCGCGATAGATTTCAGTGTGACCCGACTGGCTGCCGAAACCCTTGATCTCGGTGACCATCATGCCCCGCACGCCGATCCCGGTCAGCGCTTCTCGGACTTCTTCAAGCTTGAACGGCTTGATCGCTGCAATGATAAGTTTCACGTGTTTCCCCTTCTTGCACCGGGCCCGGGGTGGGCCCTTGGGGAAACAAAGCCTTGCTTTTGGGCAGAGTCTCAAGAAAAGCCCGGAAAACAGGGGTCAGAAAAACGGCAAATGCGCCTATTTTTTGTGCTTAAGGCGCATTTAGCTTATTTTTTAATCATCAAAAGTATCCGAATCGTGATCGTCGGCTCTCTACAAGGTGGCGACATCCGGGTAGACTCGGCATAACAGAGCAGTACAAAACAACGGAACTGGAAGACGGGCATGGCGACATCTGACAAAGGTCGGGGTCCGCTGGTGGCGGACCGGCGCTACCCGGCAACACCGCAAAAGCGTGCCGCATCCGGTGGCGGTGGCAATGGCGCAGGCCGGGGAAAACCGCCGGGGCCGAAAAGACCGCCGCGCAAACCCGCCCGCCCCAGGCGCCAGCACGGGCTGATCCTTGGGGCCATTCTGGGGCTGTGGTCGCTGATCTGGCGCACGGTCTGGGGTGTCAGCTGGCGGCTGGGTCTGGTCGCGGGTCTTGGGATCGGCGCTGTCGTCCTTTACTTCTATTCAACCCTGCCCCCGGTGACCGATCTTTTGGACGGTCGCGCGCGCGGGTCGGTCACCTTGCTGGATCGGGATGGACAGGTCTTTGCCTGGCGGGGGGAAACCTTTGGCGGGCAGATCACGGCCGACCATGTGTCGCCCTATCTGCACAACGCCGTCGTCGCGACCGAAGACAAACGGTTCTACGGCCATTTCGGGGTCAGCCCCCGCGGGATCGCCAGCGCCATCGCCATCAACCTGCGCGAAGGGCGGGGCCCGCTGCAGGGCAACGGCGGGTCAACCATCACCCAGCAGGTTGCGAAACTTCTGTGTCTGGGCACCCCCTACGACCCCACACAGTGGAAATCCGAAGCCGCCTACGAAGATGACTGTCGCTCGGGCGGGGTCTGGCGCAAGATCAAGGAAATTCCCTACGCCGTTGCGATGGAATTCAAATATTCCAAGACCGAAATCCTGACCATCTATCTGAACCGGGCCTACCTGGGGGCGGGCGCCCGTGGGTTCGAGGCGGCGGCACAGCGCTATTTCGGCAAATCGGCCAATTCCGTTTCGCCCGCCGAGGCTGCGATGCTTGCCGGGCTTTTGACCGCCCCATCGCGCTATGCCCCGACCGGCAATCTGAAACGGGCACAAGAACGCGCCAGCATCGTTGTCGGCCTGATGGAAGAACAGGGCTATCTGACCAAAGCCGAGGCGGATGATGCCCGCGCCCATCCCGCCACCTTGTCCAAGGCCGCTGAAAAGCAATCCGGCGGGTCTTTTGCCGATTGGGTGATGGAATCGACGCCCAGTTTCCTGTCGTCGCAAACGACCGAGGATGTGATCATCCACACCACGCTTGACCAGCGCATTCAGGCCGTGGCGGAACAGGCGTTGGCCGATGTCTTTGCAACCAAGGTCAAAGAGGGATCAAAGGCACAGGCCGCGATCGTGGTCATGTCCGCCGATGGCGCGGTGCGGGGCATGGTTGGCGGGCGTCAGTTCGCCGGGGCGGGCACCTTTAACCGCGCCACGCAGGCCAAACGCCAAACCGGCTCCAGCTTTAAACCCTTTGCCTATGCGGCGGCCCTGAACATGGGCTTTACCCCCGCCGACTATGTCGAAGATACGCCGCTGACGATCAATATCCCCGGCTCGGGCCCGTGGACCCCCAAGAACTATGATAACGAGTTCAAGGGCATGATCACCCTGACCCAAGCTTTGGCCGAAAGCCGCAACATCCCGGCCGTGCGCGTCTCCGAAGCCGTCGGCCGCGATGAGGTGCGCCGCGTCGCCACCGGGTTCGGCATCGCCTCGAACCTTGCCGACGGCCCGGCCCTTGTTCTGGGTGCCTCGGAATCGACGCTGATCGAAATGACCGGCGCTTATGCCGGAATTCTGAACGGCGGCTCGGCCGTCACCCCCTATGGCCTGATGGAACTTCGGCTCAAGGGCGAAACCGATCCCCTGATGGGGGCGTCGGGTGGTTTGGGCGAACGGGTGATCAGCGAACAGGCCGCCCGCTATCTGACCTATATGATGTCGCGCGTGATCGAAGAGGGCACCGGCATGCGCGCCCGCCTTCCCGGATGGGAAGCAGCGGGCAAGACCGGCACCACCCAAGCGGCGCGTGACGCATGGTTCATCGGCTTTACCGCCGATTATGTGACCGGCGTCTGGCTTGGCTATGACGACAACACCCCGCTCAAGGGCGTGACCGGCGGTGGCCTGCCCGCGGAAATCTGGCGCGAGGTGATGATCCGCGTTCACGAAGGCCTAACGCCCGCCTCGCTTCCCTTTGACATTCCGGCCCCGAAACTGCCGCCCGCTGGCTATGCCGCCTCGCCCAATGTCATGGTGGATGGCCAATCGCCACGACCAGCCGAATTGCCCCCCGTCGATGGGTTTTCCGAAGCGCAATCCGACGGGTTCGACCCGACCGCACCGGCATTTGACAACGCCGATCTGGCCGACCAGATCCTGCGCGAAGTGTTGGGAACCTTGGGCAATTAGCACCGCGAAAAGACAAAGCCGCCAAGACTGGCGGCTTTTTCCTTTGGGTCAGATCGATTTGAGGTCGGCGATCAGGGCGTCGATATTGCCCTTTCTCTTGTCCAGCATGGCGCCGATTTCGGTCCGCTCGGTCGCGAGCATGTTCACGCCTTCGATGACAAGGTTAAAGAACAGCCGCTTGCCGGATTTGTCGCTGACATGCCAACGCAGGTCAAACGGCGCCTGCCCCGGCAGTTTGGCGGTCGAGACGACCTCGAAAAAGGTCTTGACCGGGCGGGCATCCGTCACCTCGATCTTGCCCCCGGCAAATTCCCGGAACCGCCGCCCATATTTGCGCGCCATATAAACCTGAAACGCCTTGGTAAAGGCCGTCAATTGCCCCGCACTGGCCGACCGGGCCGCCGTTCCCAGTGCCGACCGGGCAATGGTGGGGACGTCGGCATAGGTTTTGAAAATGCGCTCAAACTCGGTCAGCATCGCCGCCTCGGCCTTGCCCGAATTGATGACCTTGTTGACCTCGGCCACCGCCTTGTTGACCAGATCGCGCGCCTGATCCACCGTCAGCGCCGCCGCCTCGCGCGGCAAGGCCAAAGAGGCCGCCCCTCCAACCAGACCGATGCCAAAGCCCCGCCGCGTGATGATAAGCCGATCAATTGCCATAGGGGTCCTCATAGGGGTCAATGTAAGTGTCTGAGGCATCCTGCCCTTCGCCCTCGGCCTGCTTGCCGCGCGCCAGCGTATGGCGGCGGTTTTGCAGGTACAAAAGCCGGGCCTGAGCGTAACCGTCTGCACTGTCATATAGGATGCTGTCCACGGTTTCGGAATAGGCGGCCCGATTTCCGGCCATCGCCCCAAGCCCGATCACGGCCGCAGCCTCCCGCTTGGGCGATTTCAGCAAGAACCGGAGCGGGTTCAGCGCCTTGCCCACAACCAGCCCGGCAAGATCGCGGTCGGTCGATGGGCCGACCAGCGGAACAACCGTATAGGCCCCCTCAGGCACGCCCCAGACATGCAGCGTTTCGCCGAAATCGGTGGGTTTGCCATAGAGACCCATATCGGTCGCCGGATCCAACAAGCCGCCAAACCCGAAAATGACGTTCACGCCAAAGCGCAGGGTGTTTTCCGCAGCATCCGCAAGCCGCAATTGCAACAGGTTGTTTGCCACATGCGACGGGGCGTCCAAGGTATTGGCCAGATGGGAAATTCCCTTTGACACCGGGCCGGGCTTTCCCTCACCCAAAAGCTTTGAAACCGGCTTCAGAACGGCGCGATCCACGGCAAGGTTAAAGTCGTGGATTTCACGATTCTGCGCCTCCATCGGGTCATTGATCCCCGAAGCGATCGGCGCAGGCCCACATCCTGCCAAGCCAAAAGCGATCAGAACCCCAAGGCCCACCCCCCTTTTGGAAAGCATATCTTTAATCATTTGGCGCATATGAACCATGAGGCGCAAAAAATTCCGCAAGAGTTTCATCAGGGCCCTTGGCCGGGTCTTTGGTCATAGTCTTGGAAAAGCGCGCAGAAGGCAACCGGGGGGATCGCGTGACATATCTTCACGTTTCGGGGACAGTTTGGCGCAAGGGGGCGTTGGTCCCATGACCGCGCTGGCCGATCTGGGCCCGGGGCTGCGCGAGGTTTCGGCCCGTCAACGGGGCGGGGCGCAACTGATTTGGGTGGCGCTTGTCTTTTCGATCTTCGTCAATCTGTTGATGTTGACCGGGCCTTTGTACATGCTGCAGGTCTATGACCGGGTTCTTGGCAGCCGGAGCGAGGCGACGCTGGTCGCTCTTTCGCTTTTGGTGGCCTTTTTGTTTCTGACCATGGGGATTTTGGAATATGCCCGTGGTCAGGTGCTGTCTCGGGTGGGCCTGCGCCTGCAATCGGGGTTGGAGCGGCGGGTGTTTGAGGCGGCCCTAGACCGCGCCACCCTAGACCCGGCCGACAAATCCGCCGTCGGTGCGCTGCGCGACCTTGAGGCGCTGCGCCAATTCTGGTCATCGGGCCTTGTGACCGCGCTGCTTGACATGCCGTGGACCCCGATCTTTCTGATCGCGATCTTTGTCTTTCATCCGGTCATCGGATGGCTGGCCTTGGGCGGCGGCGCGCTGCTGATCACCCTTGCCCTTGTGAACCAAAGGGTCAGCCGCGAACCGATCCTTTTGGCCCATACCGCGCAGGTTCAGGCCGATGCCATGGCCGACCAACTCCGGGCCGAGGCGGAACTCCTCCGCGCCATGGGCATGTCACGGGCCGCCTTTGACCGGTGGAGCGTTATGCGGCTGGCCGCGTTGGAAACCGCGACCCTTGCCACCGATCTGTCGGGCGGGTTCTCCTCGCTGGGCCGCACGCTGCGGATGTTCCTGCAATCGGCCATTCTGGGGCTGGGCGCATGGCTTGTGCTTCAGAATGATATGACCGGGGGGGCCATGATCGCCGGATCAATCCTGATGGGCCGGGCGCTGGCCCCGATCGAACAGGGTATCGGCCAATGGTCCATCCTGACCCGGGCGCGCGCCGCGCGGCGCAATCTGGCCCGCCTGTTGACCCTGCACCCGGTCGAACCGGCCAAGACCGCCCTGCCCCGCCCGCGCGCCGTGTTGGAGGTTGAGGCGATTTCCGTCCTTCCCTCCGGCGGCACGATCCCGATCTTGCGCGGCATTTCCTTTCGACTTTCCCCCGGGCAAGCCATGGGCCTGATCGGCAATACCGGTGCGGGCAAATCCACCCTTGGCCGCGCCCTGATCGGCGCGCAACGGCTGGCCGCCGGAAAAATCCGGCTCGATGGCGCACTGCTCGATCAATATGATGTCCACGAACGCGGCCGCGCCTTTGGCTATCTGCCGCAAAATGTGACGCTGTTCGATGCGACGATTGCCGAAAACATCTCTCGCCTGTCCGCGCGGGGCCAAGACAGCCAGATCATCGCCGCCGCCAAGGCCGCACAGGCGCATGAGATGATCCTGAAACTCCCGCAGGGCTATGACACCCCCGTTTCCGCAGGCAGCCCCCTTTTGTCAGGCGGCCAGATTCAGCGCATCGGTCTGGCGCGCGCCCTTTTTGGCGATCCCGTTGTGCTGGTTCTGGATGAACCGAATGCCAATCTCGACAATGAGGGATCAGTCGCGCTGAACGCCGCCATCCGTCAGGCCAAGGCGCGCGGTTGCGCCGTGATCGTGATCGCCCATCGCCCCGATGCCATTCGGGAATGCGATCTGTTGATGATGCTCGATCACGGCCAACGCGTGGCCTTTGGTCCGCGCGAAGAGGTGTTGAAAGCCATGGTGCAAAACCATCAGCAGATCACCGGGGCCCGGGTGCCGGGTGGCATCCGATGAAGGACACCCCCAACTTTGCCTCGGCCCGCCGCGCCGTCATTCTGGGTTTTGCAACGCTTGTGGCCCTTGTGGGTGGGTTTGGCCTGTGGTCGGTCACCGCCACCATTTCTGGGGCCATCGTCGCCCCCGGCCGGATTGAAGTGGAACAGAACCGGCAGGTCGTGCAACACCCCGATGGCGGGGTCGTCGCCGAAATTCTGGTCACCGAAGGGGCAAGGGTTAGCGTCGGCGCCCCCCTGATCCGATTGGACGGCACCGCCGTGATATCCGAACTTGCCATCGTCGAAGGCCAGTTTTTCGAACTTCAGGCGCGCAAGGCCCGGCTTTCCGCCGAACGGGATGGCGCCCCCCTGATGACCTTTCCCCCCGATCTGTTGGCCGAGGCCAAGGATCGCGCCGATATTGCCGATCTGATGCAGGGGCAGGAACGCCTGTTCACCGCCCGCGCCCAGACGCTGTCGCAAACCGCGCAGCAGTTGGAAAAGCAGCGCGCTCAAACCTTGGCGCAAATTCAGGGTCTTACCGCGCAATCGGCCTCGGTCGATCGGCAATTGGCGCTGATCGATCAGGAATTGGCCGATGCGCGGATTCTGTTGGAAAAGGGTCTGGCACAAGCCCCCCGCGTTTTGGCGCTGGAGCGGGAGGCGGCGAAACTCTCGGGTCAGGGGGGCGAATTGGTCGCGGCCAAGGCACAGGCCGAAAGTCGGGTCACGGAATCCGAACTTCAGGTCTTGCGCCTCCATTCCCAGCGGCGCGAGGATGCGGCCACCCAGTTGCGTGACATCGACAGCGCCCTGCGCGAGGTGGCAGAGCGCCGCCTTGCGCTGCAAGACCGGGTGGCCCGCCTTGACATTTGCGCCCCGGCCAGCGGAACGGTTCTGGGTCTGCAGATCACAACCCCGCGCGCCGTGATCCGCGCCGCCGATCCGTTGGCCTATATCGTGCCACAAGACCGCCCACTTGTGATTGCCGCGCAAATCTCGCCGCTGAATATTGATGAAGTGCAAGTCGGACAGGCCGTGCAATTGCGGTTCCCCACATTTTCGGGCCGAACCACGCCCGATCTGACGGGCGTGGTGTCAATCCTCTCGGCCGATGCGCTGACCGATTCCGTCACCAACTCGGCCTATTACCGCGCCGACATCACCCTCTCTCCGGAGGAGGCGGGGCGTCTGGGCCATCCGCTGTTGCCCGGCATGCCGGTTGAGGCGTTTTTTCAGACCACCCCGCGCACGCCCATGGCCTATCTGATCAAACCTTTCGCCGATTATTTTGTCCGCGCCTTCCGCGAAAGCTGATCTTGCCGACCGACGGCCCCCCGGATAGCTTCGGCGCACCGCAAGCAAAGGAAGCCATGATGTCCCGGATAGAAGCCCGCCTCGCCGAACTTGGCGTTACCCTTCCCGACGCCCCCGCCCCGGCCGCAAACTATGTGCCATGGGTTGTCTCGGGCAAGACCGTCTATATCTCGGGCCAGATCAGCCAGAATGCTGGCGGCCTGATCAAGGGCAAGCTTGGCGCCGATCTGACCGTCGAACAGGGGGCCGAGGCTGCGAAGTGCTGTGCCATTTCGATCCTCGCGCAACTCAAGGCCGCGACTGGCGGCAATATCGATCAGATGGCCCGGCTGGTGAAACTGGTGGGTTTCGTGAATTCCACCG
>JALQUQ010000009.1:19109-19338 GCA_023263735.1 Paracoccaceae bacterium
AACGGGGCCTCTGATTTTCTGGTGGCGGCTCTTGGCGATGCGGGCCGGCACGCGCGGTCGGCCGTCTCGGCGGTGTCGCTCCCCTTGGGCGTGGCGGTCGAAATCGAAGCCATCTTCGAACTCGCCTGAGGCCAAGACCGATGCGCCGCCCCCTGCCCGCCGCGTTTTTGCGCCTGCCCATCACCCATCGCGCCCTGCATGACCGCGCGGCCGGGCGGATCGAAAACAG